>NZ_CAXSKY010000003.1:5249-156715 GCF_964238065.1 Clostridium sp. AUH-JLR23 | reverse complement strand
TACGTATTAATAAAGTTGATAGAAAGGAGAAGGTATATTTTAATGACTGATAAATGAGTCAATTATAATATACCAGGTTATTTCAATGAAAAGATTTTTACAAATCAGTTTATTATTTCTCTTTTTAATTGGTAGTATCATTTGCTTTATAAACAGGAGACAATATTCATAAACCTTTTGTTTATAAAAAATATTCATAATAAAACGGATAGCTCATTTTATTGTAAACTATCCGTTTTTTTCATATATGGAAGATAACGCTGTTTATGTTTTTGATTCACATAAAAGCTGACATAGATTTCTTTTTCTAAATATTCAGCATGAAGTATTTCATATTGATATTCTATTTCACTAAAAATATGCCCTTCTTCATAAGGAATATAAACACTTATCAATTCATAATCTTTAAAGAGAATATCAATGATCATATTTTCTAAATCATCTAAATGCTTTTTATCTTTCACTGAAACATCTATGCATATACCCTGTTCATGAACAATGGGCTGATGAACCAAATCCATTTTATTATAAACATAAATCATTGGAATATCCAAAGCATCAAGTTCTTTAAGAACTGATAAAGTTGTTTCTATTTGATTATGGTAATAAGGTGAAGACGCATCAATCACATGAATAAGCAAATCAGCATCTTTCACTTCTTCTAATGTTGAACGAAAAGATTGCACAAATGAATGTGGTAACTGATGAATAAAACCAACTGTATCACTCATGATGACATGATGCTTTTTCATATAAACACGTCTTGATGATGTCTGTAAAGTCGCAAAAAGCATATCTTTTTCATAGACCTTTTTAGAAGTCAAAGCATTCAATAAAGAAGATTTACCACTATTTGTATATCCCACTAAACAAACCACTTTTTCCTGGTGATGTTTTCGTAACTGTCTTTGTGTCTGACGCTGTTTTTCAATCATCGCTAATTCACGTTTAGCTTGCGTTAATTGACGACGAATACGACGACGATCTAATTCAATCTGCTTTTCTCCACTACCACGAAAACCCATACCTCCCTGTTGAGAATAAAGATTCTGTTTCATTCCTGCTAATCTGGGAAGTAAGTATTGAAGTCTGGCTATGCCGACTTCTAATTTGGCTTCTTTTGTTTTCGCTCTTGAAGCAAATATACGTAATATCAAATCACTACGATCAGTCACTTCTACCTGACATTGATCAGTTAAGTTTTTGATCTGCAAAGGTGTCAATTCTTCATTAAAAATCACAATATCATCTTGTTCTACTAATTCTTTAATTTCCATGACTTTCCCTTTACCAATATAATATTGAGGAGAAATCGTATCTAAGTTTTGTGTCACCACAGCTTTGACTTCAATATCACAGGCATAAGCCAATTGTTTTAACTCCTGCATAGATATATCAAAATCATATGGCATCTGTGGATATTGAACACCAACTAATATTCCTTTCATCTTTATTCACCTCTTTCAAATAAGGAGTCTTTATGAAAAAAGCTAATTATTATTTTACACTTTGTCTTGTTCTTTTTACAACTCTTTTTTCTTTTTTCAATATGTTCCAGATTGTCAAAGTATCTTCTCAGGTCATTCAGATTGTCCTTACTAATTTATTACCATCTTTATTACCCTTTATGATTTTAATTTCTTTATGTTTATCTTTAGGTATCTTTCAACTCATCAGTTATTTTATCCAATTTCTCTTTTCACCACTTTTTCATTTAACACCACATATGTCTTCTCTTTATTTTGTTTCTTTTTTCTGTGGTTATCCAACCAATGCAAAAATGTTAAGAGAATCCTATGAATTAGGTTATATTACTATTTCCCAACTACAACATCTTCTCTCCATAGCATCCTTTTCATCATTAAGCTTTATCTTTGTTTCCCTAAAACTGCCTTTTTCAGTTGCACTGATGATTTATATAAGTCATATTCTTCCAAGTATAATCAAAGCTGTCTTTTATCATCAAGATTACCAATGGATGTCTTTTCATGAAAGTATTCAGCCAATCATTCATCCCCAGATGCGATTTGTAGAAGCCCTAAAAAAAAGTATTACATCTTCTTTAACAGCCTTTATATTTATTTTAGGCTATATGCTTGTCTTTCAATTTATTGGTTATAGCTTACAGACCATTGTTCATAACCCATTTCTTTTAAATATCATCAAAGGTTTTTTAGAATTCAGTTCCGGTTCTATTCAATTATTACAATATCAACATCTGCTTGTCTATCCCTTTGTCAGCTTTTATTTATCATTTTCAGGATTATCAGTTTTAATGCAAGTGGATAATATTTTAGATGGTATCCCCTATTCTTTTAGAAAATATTTCATCGCAAGAGTGCTTCATGGACTCTCTTCATTTATTATTTGTTTACTTTTACAATACTTGATGATATAAAATGATTTCAACATCAGGATTATTTGACAATCATAGGATATATGGTATAATAATAGTAACCATTATTAATAAGGAGTGAGAGTATGTCTGAAACAAAGTTAAGATATTCTAAACAAAGGGAAACAATTTACGAAGTTTTAAAAAATGACTGGTCACATCCTAATGTGGATGATATTTATACACAAGTCAAACAATTGATTCCTGATATTAGTTTGGGAACTGTCTATCGAAATCTTAATTTATTAGTTGATCATAAAAGAATTACACGCTTAGATATTGGTGATGGAGTTATTCATTTCGATGCACGTATTGAACCCCATTTTCATATGGTATGTGATGAATGTGGAACTATTCAAGATATCGTTTGTCAACAATCTACCCTGGATGAACTTATTAATAAGGTCAACGAACAATCCGAACATGATATTCACGGGGCACATATTTTGTTTCATGGAACATGTTCACATTGTTTAAAGAAAAAATCATAGGAAGGAGGGCATTATTATGCCAACATTAAAAGGAACAAGAACTGCTAACAATTTATTACATGCATTTGCTGGAGAATCTCAAGCAAGAAATCGCTACACTTATTATTCTTCAATTGCGAAAAAAGAAGGATATGTACAAATTGCTAATATCTTCGAAGAAACAGCAAATCAAGAAAAAGAACACGCTAAAAGATTAATGAAATTATTAAATGCTGAATTAAAGGGAGAAGCTTTACATGTCGAAGGTGATTTCCCAATCATGCTTGGAACAACTGCTGAATGTTTAAAAGCTGCTGCTGCTGGTGAAAATGAAGAATGGACTGACATGTATCCTGAATTTGCAAAAATTGCTGAAGAAGAAGGATTCCCTGAAATCGCTAAAGTATGTCAAAGTATCGCTGTTGCTGAAAAAATGCATGAAGCTAGATACTTAAAATTATTAGAAAACTTAGAAAATGGAACAGTCTTCAAAAAAGACGAAGCTGTTATGTGGAAATGTAATAACTGTGGATTTATTTATGAAGGAACTGAAGCTCCTGAAAGATGTCCTGCTTGCGATCATCCACAAGCTCATTTTGAAGCTTATACTTTCTTTAAAGGATAAGAAATCACCTCAATTATGCTTGGCATAGTTGGGATTTTTTTATACAAAAATAAAATCTCTCAAATCGAGAGATTCATTTATATTAGATCAAATCATGTTGGTGTTTCAAGAAATCTTCAAATTCTTCATCAGTTGCTAAGACATAATGTGTATCCGAAACCTTATGTTGTGTACCAGCTTCATAATCAAGTCCACTATCTTCATAACTATAAGTTAGTGAAACTCTATTTTTTTCAACGTCTGGATTTGGATGAGGGATTGCTGATAACAACGATTTCGTATACGGATGTAACGGATTATTAAAGATTTCTTCTGAAGTTCCTGTTTCAACAAGATGCCCCAAATGAAGTACACCAATACGATTGCTAATATACTTAACCATAGACAAATCATGTGCAATAAACAAATAAGCAATGTTTGTCTGTTTTTGTATCTTCTTCATCAAATTAACAACTTGTGCTTGAATAGATACATCTAAAGCTGAAATTGCTTCATCAGCAATAATCAAACTTGGATTCATAATTAATGCTCTAGCAATTCCAATACGCTGTCTTTGTCCACCAGAAAATTGATGAGGATATCGAGATGCATGCTCTCTTGACAAACCAACAAGTTCTAAAATCTGATAAACTTTTTCGTTTCTTTCTTCCATTGTCTGGTATGCGTGATGAATATCTAATCCTTCAGCTATTATATCTAAAACTTTTCTACGTGGATTTAAACATGCCATAGGATCTTGAAATATCATTTGCATATTTGTTCTTAAATCAGATAATGTTTCTTTATCCATTTTTCCTGAAATATCTTTTCCATTAAAAACAATACTTCCAGAAGTTGGTTTATATAAACGGATAATACTTCTCCCTGTTGTTGATTTTCCAGAACCTGATTCTCCAACAAGTCCATAAGTTTCTCCCGGATTAATTTCAAAAGAAATTCCATCAACTGCTTTTACGGTAAAATTACGATTGATTTTAAAATGTTGTTTTAAATCTTTTACAACAAGGATTGGTTCTTGATTAATCATTTATTAACCCCTCCTTTTTCATTTTCTCGATACGTTTCTTTAAAGATTCTGGCATTTCTACTTTAGGTGCTTTTTCATGCATTAACCAACTTGCTACTTTATGTGTATTTGAACCTGGTACGTCAAACATAGGAGGATCTATTCTTAAATCAATATTTAAAGCATATTGATTTCTTGGGGCAAAAGCATCTCCTTTAATCTCCTGTGTTAAATTAGGTGGAGTACCTGGTATAGTATATAATTCATCATCATTTGTATCTAAATCTGGCATAGATGATAATAAACCCCAAGTATAAGGATGTTTAGGATCATAGAAAATTTCATTGATTGTTCCTGTTTCTACAATTTTACCTGCATACATAACATTCACAAAGTCAGCAACTTTTGCAACTACACCCAAATCATGGGTAATATAAATAACAGATAAATCTTTTTTCTTTTGAATTTCTTGAATCAACTCCAAAATCTTCGCTTGAATCGTCACATCCAATGCTGTTGTTGGTTCATCGCAAATTAATACATAAGGATCACATGATAACGCTATAGCAATGACAATTCTTTGACGCATCCCACCAGATAATTGATGAGGATAGTTTTTCATTCTTTTTTCAGCATCTGCAATTCCAACTTCTTTAAGGAGTTCTACCGATTTTTGATAAGCTTCTTCTTTTGATTTTCCATAATGAAACATCATTGGTTCCATGATTTGTTTTCCAATCGTCATTGTTGGATTCAAAGAAGTCATTGGATCTTGGAAAACCATTGCTATCTTACGACCACGAATTTCTTTTTGCATTTCTTTTTTACTTAACTGTACAATATCTTTTGTAATGGCTTCCCCTGTATATTCATCATGCCAAGTATATTCAATAGATCCTGAATCAATGCTTCCATTATTCGCTAAAATCCCCATAATTGCTTTTGTTGTAACAGATTTCCCCGAACCGGATTCACCAACAATAGCAACAGTTTCACCTTTATATAAATCAAAATTTACCCCTCTAATCGCATTGACTTTACCATTTCCCGTTTTAAAAGATATAGTCAAGTCTCTAATTTTCAATATTCTTTCTCTTTCCATAGACTACATCTCCTTCATCGTTGGATCTAAAGCATCTCTTAATCCATCACCAAACAAATTGAAGCTTAACATTAATACAGATAACACAACTGCAGGTATTAACATCATATAAGGGTAAACAAGGAAACTTTCAAATCCATCGTTAATCAATGTTCCCAGTGATGCATTTGGAACAGGTAAACCTAAACCAACAAATGATAAATAAGCTTCATAGAAAATAGCATTTGGGATAGACATCATTATCATGATAATCATTTGACTATAAATATTTGGTAATATTTCTTTAAAGATAATAAAGAAACTCTTCGCTCCTAAAGTACGTGAAGCCAAAACAAACTCTTCTTCTTTCACTTTTAAAACCTGTGCTCTAACTATACGACTCATTCCAATCCACTCTGTCAAAGATAAAGCAAAGACAATTGTCGTTAAACTTGATTTCATAACCATTAATAATAAAGTTAAAACAACTAATGTTGGAATAGAGTTAATAATTTCTTGAATTCTTTGCATAACAGAATCAACCATGCCACCAAAATATCCTGAAATTAATCCATAAGTTGTTCCAACAATCACATCTATAAAGACAGCACAAACAGCAATAAACAATGAAATACGCGCACCTGTCCATAAACGTACCCATAAATCTCTACCATTTGTATCTGTTCCAAACCAGTGTTCTAAATTAGGAGAAATAGATTGTAAAGAAGTATTCAAATCATCAAATTTCCATGATGAAAGTATTGGTGCAAAAATAGCCAATAAAACAATGATTATAATCATAATCAATCCAATAACAGCCCCTTTATTTTGAGAAAAGATTCCAATTGCTTCTTTCCATGCTGGCTTAGCAGGAGCTACAACATCTATCGAAATATCCTGCTTATCCCCAACGAATTCAAAATCATCAGGTAAAAATTCAATATTTTTCAAATTTGCATCCATTATGAATCCTCCTTACCTAAACGTATTCTTGGATCAATAATTCCATAAGAAACATCAATAATTAGCATCATCACAATATACATAGCTGCATATAAGAATGAACAAGCCAAAATAATATTCACATCATTAGATAAAATACTATTGATAAGTAGCTTGCCCAATCCTGGAACACCACAGATTTTTTCTACAACCATCGTTCCTGTCATCAAGTTAACTAAAATAGGTCCTAAAATAGTGACAACCGGTATCAAAGCATTTCTTAATGCATGCTTAAAAATAAGTGTCTTACTATCTAAACCCTTTGCCTCAGCAAGAGTCATATATTCACTATTCATAACAGAAACCATTTCTGTTCTTGTAAAACGTGCAACATTTGCAATGACTCCCACAGATAATGCCATAACTGGCATAATAGATGACCCAATTGGATTCATAGAACTATATTGCGTTGGAAAAATATGCAATTTTGATGCAAATAGTATTAATATCATCATTGCAAATACAAATGATGGAACAGATACACCAATAACTGAAATAACTGTAGCCAAAGTATCCCAAATTGTATTTTTATGAAGGGCCGCAAATACACCTAATAATGTTCCTAATATTCCCCCAATCACAACAGCACTTAATCCATACAAGAACGAAATTTTTGCCGCTGAACCCACAAGTGAAGATACAGGCATATCTTTATACATATTGTAAGAAACACCAAAATCCCCTGTCAGCATATTTTTTACATAATTCACAAATTGCGTTAATATAGGTTGATCCAACCCATACCTTGCTTCAATAGCTGCCCTTTGTGCTTCAGACAATCTTTCATTATTAATCGGTGACCCAGGCAATAATTTAACAATTAAAAATAAGACAACAAGTATGACAAATAGCGTGACTACTGATATGAGCAATCTCTTGCCAATATATTTTAATGTTGATTTACTCATCAAATCCCTCCTTTTAAAAGATAAACACAATATAGAAAACCATATTGTGTTTATCAGCTTTCATGACTTGAATTGTTTTATTCTGCCTTTTCTACATAAGTAAATGTATAAGGGACACCAACTGGTCTATGAACCAAACCAGAAACTTTTTGATTTTCTAATGCTGAAGTTCCTTTTTCAAAGACTGGAATATTTGGTAAGTCTTCCATAATAATCTTTTCAGCATCAATCATATATTGCCAACGTTTAGTAGTATCAGATTCAGTTGATACTTTTGCCATAATTTCTTCATATTCTTTACTATAATATTTACCATAGTTATTAGCATTTCCATCTAATAATAAGTTTAAATATGTTGTAGGATCACCATAATCTGGTCCCCAACGTGTACATGCAATGTCAAATTCACCATTAGCCATTTTGTTATAGATTCTATCTTGTTTTGTTGTTGCAACCATTTCAACATTGAATCCATCTAATTTTGTAAGAGCATTTTGTAAATATTCAGCCATCTGATCCATTGGTGATTCATCAGTACCATAAGTTAATCTCACAGTAATTGAATCTTTATCAATTTCTTTTAATCCTTCAGCAAATAATTGTTGTGCTTTTTCCAAATTATATGTTGTGACATCATAATTACCTGCATCATCTCTAAAATCACTTCCTGTAGGACTGACTGATAATTCTCTAGGTACAAATCCTGCTGCAGCTTTAGAACCATCTTTTAAGATATTGTTTGCTAAATCATCTCTATCAATAGCCATTGAAATAGCTTGTCTAATTTTATTATTTGCTAAATCAGTATTCTTTTCGTTGATTTCAAGATAGAATAAGTATCCTTCATTAAATGAAACATAAGATTCATCATTCTTATATTGATCAACTAATTCAGAATTGATTGGTGCAAAATCAGTTTCCCCATTACCAAAGCTTGTTGCAGCTGTTTGTGGATCCTGAACTAAATTCATAACCAAATTTTGAATTTTCACTGCATCAGCATTCCAATAATCTTCGTTCTTTTCAAATGTTGCTTGTTTTCCAGGTTGCCAATCTGTCATGACAAAGGCACCATTAGATAAAACATTAGCTGCACTTTTTGCATATTGGTCACCTTTTTCTTCACAGAATTTTTGATTAATTGGATAATAACATGGGAAGGTCATTAATTCATCAAAATAAGAAACAGGTTTTGTTAATTCTACAACAAGTGTTTTATCATCTTTTGCAGTCACACCCATATTTGCAAAATCATCATCAGTTAATTCTTTTTGGCTACCCATTTTTGCTAAAATTTCATCTACACCTTTGATAGAAGCTGCATCACTACCTAACATATAAGCATAGTTACCATTATTCTTTAAGATTCTTTGCCATGCATAAATGAAATCATCTGCTGTTACAGGATCTCCATTAGCCCAGTTAGCATTTTCTCTTAAATAGAAAGTATAAGTTTTTTGATCATCACTCACATCATATTTTTCAGCGATAGCACCCGTAATATTTCCTTCTTCATCTAATCCCATCAAACCATCGATGCAGGCATGCATTGCATTAAATGACATACCATCATCAGCATCAGAAGAATCCAGATTCTTAATATCTAGTTCGCTTGAAAAAACGTAAGTATCATTAGCAACAGAACCACTGCCGCAACCTACAAGCATAGCTGCTGCCAAACACATCACAATTAAAGCTTTCAACTTCTTCATTTTTTCTCCCCCTTTTTTGAATCACAGGTTTTTCCTGTATGAGGGTAGTATATACTCAACAAATTTAAAAGTCAATATATTTTTATTTAAAAGACAAATATTTATTATAATTTTGTTTTAAACATAAAATATTTTAGAATATATAGATAAATGTATACAATTATTACATAATTCAAAGATTTTTATTCATCAAAAAAGCAATCCATTCAGGATAGATTGCTTAATAATCATATTTCCATTTTCCAATATAATAAATAACATACACCAAAACCAAAGCCCATACAATATCCATAAAAGCATGCTGTTTAATCATGACAGTAGACATACAAATCAATATCGCTAAAACGATAATCAATAAACACAACCATGTATGTTGTTGTATTCTATAACTTTTTAACAGGGATACACACATCATAACACTGTTATATACATGAATGCTAGGACAGACGTTGGTAGATGAATCAACGGAATAAATAAAGCTAACCAGACATTGAAATATGTTTTCATTATATAACTGAACTCTTAAATTTTGACCAGTAGGTATCAATGCATAAATAAGCAAAGATAAACTCATACCTAAAAACAGGTAAAAATATGTTCTTTTAATACCAACCTGATCAATAAAAACAAAATATGCAAAACCTAATACCATAAACACAAACCATAATATATATGGAATAACAAAATACTCATTAAATGGAATATAAGAATCAATCCATGAATCTGTAATAATCATACGTGATGAATGATGATTTTCTAATAACATAAAACCAATCATATAAGCAATAAAAAAATACAATAAATATTTTAAACCATTATATTTTTCTAAAAATGCTTTCATCTACACAACCTCCTATGCTAGAATATATAGTAACATGATGATTTAATTATGTGAATTTGGTATGAACGGAGAATAATTTTATGAAAAATATTATTTTTGATATAGGTAATGTCCTTTTAGATTTTCAACCTGAAGCATATTTACAAAAACATTTTAATCCTTCTATTATGGGGGATTTGATGATGATTATCTTTTCTAGTGATGAATGGATAGAACTAGATATGGGAACAATGATGATTCAAGATGCTATCCAGTCTTTAACTTTAAAACACCCTCACTATCATGATGAAATTATTTTTGTCATGGAAACTTGGACTCATATGATGACTCCTTTAGAAGACAATGTAGCTATTGTCAGGGAGTTAAAAGAAAAAGGTTATTCTTTATACCTATTATCAAATTTCCATAAAGAAGCTATTAAAACGATGTTTGAAAGATATGATTTCTTTAAACTTTTTGATGGTGGTGTGATTTCAGCTAATGAACATCTTGTTAAACCTGATCAAAAAATCTACAAACTGCTTTTAGAAAGATACCATCTTCAACCTGAAGAATCTGTTTTTATTGATGATATGCTTGCCAATATTAAAATGGCTGAAGAATTAAATATCCATGGTATTTATCTTCCTTATCAAAGTGATTTAAGAACAGAACTACAAAAACGTCATATTTTATAAACCTGTTATGTTCAACATAACAGGTTTTATATATTTTGTAGGATCTTTTTTCTTTGTCTTAAATAAATCAGATATAATATAAGACTGATGACAATCACTATACCTATAATAAGCATCAAACAATGCATAAAAAATGTTTCTGGTAAAATAGTAATAACTGGGTCTGTTGTTTCATCAAAAATCCAATAATCATTTCTAAATACTATTTGATGAAAAAGAATAAAAGCCTTATTAAAATCAATCGCCGCAAAAAATCCAATAACTAAAGGGATACCTACTGAAAACAATGACGTTAATCTTAAAAAACGATATTCATGCTGTTTTATACGATAAATTCCCATTATAAATATCATGATTCCACTGATAACACAAATCATTTGGATTGCTTCGAAGATTCTTTTAACTTCCTCAAAATGAATACGTCCACTTGTCGACATAACAAAATTTGGTAGATTGAGATCTCCTTGGTAAAAAAGACTCTGATATTGAATCAAAACATCATAATTATGACGAATGACATCAGCTGAAAGTCCTGTACTTTCACTCAGATTTAAAAAATCAATATCAAAATAATAGAGCGGTTTAAAGAAAACTGTAAATACTACCGCAAAACTGATAATGAAAATAGCGAAAACAACAGCTAAGAAAATATCACTTTTTCTATTCTTTATAAATGAAGTCAGCACCTTTTTGCACCTCTACTTTAGATAAACCAGGATAGCTTTGTTGGCGTAATACTTCGTAAATACCTATAGCGACACAATTAGAAAGATTTAAACTTCTAGCATCAGCATCCATTGGAATACGAACACATTCATCTAAATGCTGTTTTAAAATATCATGTGGAATTCCATCATGTTCATGACCAAAGATGATATATTGATCCTGGTCAGATACATAATTTTGATCACTATAACATAGTTTTGAATAACGTGTAAAAAAATGATAATCTCCATGATTTTGACTCACAAAATCTTCCCAGTTTTCATATACCTGCATTTGTAAATCCTTAATATAATCTAACCCGGCACGTTTCATATGTTTATCATCTAAAGAAAAACCTAATGGTTTAATAAGATGCAACTTCGAATGTGTTGCTACACAAGTACGCATAATATTCCCTGTATTTTGAGGGATTGCAGGATGTACTAAAACAATATGATTCATGATTAATCTCCCTCACCTTTCAAAATTGTATATAGCTTTTTAAGTGCTTTGGCACGATGTGAATATTGATTTTTTTCTTCCAATGTCAATTGTGCAGATGTTTTATGAAGTTCTGGCACATAAAAAATTGGGTCATATCCAAAACCATTTTCACCTTCAATTTTATCATAAATTTCTCCATCAAAATATTCTTCAATCAAGATAGGCTGTTGATCAGGTCTGCATAAAGCCATAGCGCAAACAAATCTGGCACCTCTATCTTTACCCTTAACAGCATCAATAATGTACTGATTCTTAATATCATAACTTGTATCATGCCCCATAAAACGTGCTGAATAAATACCAGGTGCTCCATCTAAGGCATTGACTTCCAATCCAGAATCATCTGCCAATACAGGCTTATGAATCATATCACAAATTGTCTGAGCTTTAATTAAAGCATTTTCCTGAAAAGTCTTTCCATTTTCTTCAATATCTATGTCTTGATCAAACACATCTTTTAATGATTTGACTTCGATACCAATTTCTTCTAACATTGCTTTGATTTCTTTAATTTTTCCTTCATTTGTAGAAGCTACAATAATTTCTTTCATTTCTCTCACTCCATTTTCAAACTTTTCTTGACTTCTGATATAGGCATTTTCTGTCCCGTCCAAAATTCAAAAGAAACAGCACCCTGATAAAGAATCATGCCTTCTCCATTCATATATTCAAGACCTTTTTCTTTTGCTAGTGTTAATAACTTTGTTTCTTGAGGATTATAAATAATATCAGCCACCTTTAATGACTTATTGAGATAAGATTCATCAGGAATTAAACATCCATCAGTATGTGGTTCCATTCCTACATTTGTGGTTTGAATAAGCAAATAAGCATCTTTTAAATCATTTTTTAAAGATTGCATATCTTGCAAGGATTTTAATGTTATAGAACAATGACATTGTTGATTCATTTGTTCAACCCAATCCTTATGACTGCGATTATAAACAATAATGTCCTTAGCCTGTTTTGTCAGTGCAGCCACAATAGCTCTAGCAGCCCCACCAGCACCCAAAACAACAATTTTCTGTTGATGAAGATTCCAATGTTTTTCTTCACAGGCCTTGATAAAGCCGATTCCATCGCTAATATGGCCAATCAGCTTACCATGATCATTTTTGACTGTATTGACAGCCTGACAGAGTTTAGCTTCAGGAGTCAATTCATCAAGATAAGATAAAATCTTCACTTTATATGGCATGGATACATTAAATCCCTTGATGGGTAATATTCTGGCACTTGTTATAAAATTGGCAAAATGATTTTCCTCCACCTCAAATGCCAAATAAACATCATCAATACCCAAGTATTGAAAAGCTGTATTATGCATCATTGGTGAAAAGGAATGTTTTATAGGATTAGCAACAATACCATATAATCCTGTATAACCCGTAATCTTATTCATCATAACCCTCCTTGATTTCTTTTCTATTATATAGCAATCATCTACAAGACTCAAAGAATTATTTTAAGAATATGAAAAAAACACCCCCATTTTTATTTTTCGAGTATAATCATGTATAGGAGGTAATTTTTTATGATTAATCAATTAATAGTGAATGCTGATGATTTTGGAATGACACAAGCCAATACCATTGGTATACTTGTAGGGCATAGTCAAGGCATTATTACTTCAACAACATGTATGATGAATATGCCCTATGCTGAGTTTGCTTTAAAAGAAGCTAAAAAATTCCCACAACTGGGAGTTGGAGTTCACCTGGTATTAACCGTTGGTCGTCCTTTAGTAGAAGGAGCTCAATCCTATACAGATCAAAATGGAGATTTTATTCGACCAAAAGATTATCCTGATGGAAAACCACACGCTAATCAAGATGAACTTTATCGTGAATGGAAAGCTCAAATAGAAAAATTTATTGAAATAGCCGGACATAAGCCAACACATATTGATTCACACCATCATGTCCATCTATTACCATGGCATTTGGATGTTACAAAACGATTAGCTTTAGAATATGATTTACCTATTCGCCAACGTGAACAAGTTCTTGATACATATCCTTATATTCCTGTTTATGATCAGATGTATAATGATGATGCCAATTATCAATATTTTACACAAATTCTTTCATCCTATCATGGACCTTTGGAATTCATGTGTCACCCTGCTTATCTTGATCAAAGACTCTATGATATGTCCAGCTATAACTTACCACGTATGAAAGAACTTGAACTTTTAACTTCACCAGAAGTCAAAACTTTCATACAAGAAAATCATATTAAACTTATTAATTTTTCTGATCTTCCACATAATCATTTATAATTTGACAAAAGATTCTTGCATTCTTGTAAAAAAATGTTAAAATAGATATGTCCGTAGAGATACGGATATGGTGAGGAAGAAGAGCAAGGTGGAAGTTATTTGGTAGAGAGATGGAGATTGTAGTTCATATAATACAAAACTTTCGAAAAATAATAACACAAAAAAGAGATTGTAAGTCGAACTTATAATCTCTTTTTTCTTTATTGAAAAGATTTTTATAACTTTTCATGACCCTCTATTTGATTTAATACCCCTAATATGGCTAAAAACAATCCTGGAACAATCAATCCCAAATAATCCACTCTTATCACCACCAAGGTTATTTTAACATTCCTTTCAAAAAGAAGTGTTAAAACAAGGTAAAAAGATTTTTCAAATTGTGTTATTTACCATTTTTTATGAAGATCTTCTTTGGTAATAGGTCGAATCACCTGACATGGATTCCCTGCAGCGATTACATATGGAGGAATATCATGAGTGACAACACTCCCTGCTCCAATGATAGCACCCTGATTAATCTTAACACCTGGCAAAATAGTCACATTCCCACCTATCCAGACATAGTCATAAATTTTAACCGGACGTGCATATTCTAAGCCTTGCATCCTTTGTCCTTCATGAAAAGGATAAGAAGCAGTATAGATATTCACATTTGGTCCCATGACAACATGATCTCCAATCTCTACAAGTCCCTGATCTAAAATGGTGAGATTAACATCACTATAAAAATCAATACCAACCGTAATATGGTAACCATACTGACAATAAAAAGGTGGTTCAATCCATAATTCACCTTTACAATTCAATAATTTCTTTAATAAAACATCTTTTTCTTCTTTTTGAACAGGAGTATAACGATTATATTCATAGAGCATTCGTTTGCAAATTTCTCTTTCATGATATAATTCCTGATCATATGACTGGTATAAATGCCCAGCCTTCATTTTTTCTTTTTCACTCATTTATTTTCATCCTTTATTATTTTTTCTATATGTTCAATCATCGCCTGACAGTCATAAGTTGCAAAAATAGAAGCATCTATATTATCTACTAAAACAGGTTTCAATTTTTGTGATAACTCATGTTGTTTATATCTGAGTTGAGGAGCGATGAGAATCAAATCATATTTTTGATAAACATTTTCTAACTGATAAACTGCTGTTGCATCAACATGATAAGGTAAATGATTTAACTGACAATATTTATTTAATTTTTCAGCAAAATATCCCGTTGTCATACCACCTGAACAACATAATAAAATATGATAATTTGGCTTTTCATCTTCAAGCAGTTTTTCCATCATACGATGAAACAGATTGGTTGCATAATGAAAGTTATAAAACTGATAATGTAAATAAAATAACAGTTCTTCTCCTTCCATAATCGCTTCTTCTACAATTCCTATAGGCCAAACAACAAATCTGGCAACACGATTTTTATAATAAATTTTATAAGTTCTTGAATCATATTTTTCTAGCTTTAAGCGAGGATCACTTGTCACCTGATAATAAACCCATTTTCTAAAGACTTCTAAATCTTCCTGTTTATAAAAAGTTTCCATTGCCCTCACCACCATATTTCTATTATACTAAACTTTCATCAAAATACCAACTACATAAAAAAGAGAAAATCTCATCTCGATTTTCCCAAATGATTTTTCTTCATCTATTTTCATGTTCCATGTTTTTCACACCTTCTCAGAGACTTTCTGTTGTTTATAAATTCCGTAACTTTACATAATCATTACAATCATAAACGACAAGGTTTCTATTTCCTCGGCAATATTTTATCATTTATACCACTTCTTGTATATTTAGGTATAAAAATGACACCTCCATCTACATCATACATAATGTTTAATCTTTTGATAATCGCATATTTCATATAAAAAAGAATGAATATTGATCATTCATTCTCTGTATCATTTCATATCGTTATGAGTCTTTTTTATGATTTAACTGATAAATCTTTCTTTCCAAAGACACAAAGAAATGTTCTTTGGGACTTTGATCAAAATGTATCAAATAGAAAGATAAAACAAGTCCACCAATCACAGCAACCAGCATATCTGTCAATGTATCATGGACACCACTTGTCCAATGATTAATAGCATCATAATTAAAGAAGACTAATAATGCATATTCATAAAATTCCCATAATAAAGCTATGGAAGCATTGACAGCATTTAAAAACAAAAACATCAAGCTTTTACGATGATCTTCTCTTAAAAAATGTTTATATACAAAATATATCAGTTCACAAATAACAACACCACTGGCACAATGTGTAAATTTATCATAATAAGGTGTTGAATACCCACCAAGACAGCTTCCCCATAGACTTGCAAAATAAACAAAGATAAGATTAATAATATGGAATTCTAACGGAACTTTGATATGCAGTATTTTCATGAGTGCAGGTAAAATCCATGGTGTCAGACAAGCCACAAAAGTCATCCCAAAATACTTACCCTGCCAATTCACATAAAACGCATATATCAAAGTTACAATATAAATGATTAAACAACCATACCACATCATTTTCAACTTCTTCATAATGACACCTCTTTTTTATATTGTATCATTATTTCATGATAATTGTGACTAAAGAAATTTCTTTTTTTGTCGATTTTTAACATAAATAAGTTCACCATCACCTAATAAATCTCCTTTTTGAATATTTTTTGGAGTCCCAAATCTTTCAAAATAGATATGTCTTGTATGATTGTCATTTTTCATTATGTCAATTTCTTTGTATTAAAATCATAGAAGTTTTCAACAATACGTATCAATACATTTGATTTCTGTTGATTTTTAGCTCTTAAAAAGCTCAATAATACAAGACAGCCTCCACCTAAAGCACATAGCATATCCGTCATGGAATCATGAACACCCGTTGTATAGTGAAGGATACAGTCATTATTAAAAAAGACAAGCATAAAATATTCATAAAACTCCCATAAAACAGCAATTGACAAATTGGCTGTTATAATAAAAATGAAAAGAAAAATATAATCTTGTTTATTATCAATGGTATGTTGCTTTTTGACCATGCAATAAAAAATCATCGCCATCATACTTGCAAGAATTCCACTAAAGAAATGTACAATTTTATCATAGAAAGGCAATGTATATCCTTTTAATGAACTTCCTATCAATGAAGCAAAATACACAAAAACAACATTTATAATCTTGATTTCATCCGTCATTTTAAGATGAAGCAGATGCATCAGTAGCGGAAAAAGCCATGGTGTTATGCAAGCAACAAAACACATCATGATATCTTTTAAGTTTCCTGTTTTTATATTCAAAACAAAAGCCAATAGAAGTGTCACAATATAAATACCACTTGCAAAATAAAACAATCCTGATTGTCTTGTTTTCATAAATCTCCTTCCTATTCTTTTTTCACAGGGATAAACTGTTGAATAAAATTCTTTTTCTCTTTCTTTAAACTATAAAAGAAACCAAATATTGAAAAGATAAAAGCTCCTATAAAATTCACAAACAAGTCCAACATACTATCAATCAGACCTATATCCAGATAACCACCTAGCCCCAAGTTATGACCATTAATCAAAACTTCAGAAATAGAATTGATTGTCACAGGAATGTTACTTTTCGTAGGATCTAAAGTTACTGAATGAATAGCATGAATAACTGTATCTTTTTGCATATCAAAATGAAAAAACTGATCCATACCAAATTCAAATAATTCCCACAAAGATCCAATAGTCATTGAAAAACAAAAAGCAACAACACTCATGAAAACAGGTGATAAAGTAAATTTAAGACGTTTATCATTATTCATGATTTCTACTAAAGAAAAACCTATAGCTGCACATAAAAAACCATTTAAAGTATGCAAAATTGTATCCCACATAGGAAAATAAATATAAAATGATGAAATTTCACCAAGAATTTCTGCACTAAATATAAATAAGAATATAATAATTTCTAATAAACTCGGTAATTCAATTTTAAACTCTGCCTGAATAAAGCTTGGTACAATCATCAAAAACAATGTTAAAACACATAGAAATACATTTTCATAATTATGATGTAACAACTGTAAAATCATAACTATGAAAATAATGACTCTTAATAATATATAGACGATAAAAGAAGCTTTATGTTCATGAATTTCATCTTTGATTGCTTGACTTTTCTCTTTGAATTTATGCATATGAGAATCCTCCTTAAACAGATAGATATGATAGATAACTATCATATCTATCTATATTAACATTTATTTCAAAAGATGAAAAGCTTTGACAATTTCTAAAACCAAAACAGGTACAAATGATAAAATGAGAGCACTGATATAGAAATGTAAAGATAATATTCTTAATCCAAAAATATCATTAATCGCTGGAACAAATAAAACAATGAATACCATTAAGAGAGAAATCAAAGCAGCTTTATTTAAATTCTTATTTTTAAAGATACCAATCTTAAATAAAGATTTTGATGAACGCATATTATAAGCATGAATAATTTGAGATAATGATAAAACCATAAAACTCATTGTTCTTCCTACTTCAATATTACCCGTTTCACGCCATCCTAAACGGAAAGCTGTTAAAGCTAAACAACCAAACATAAATCCTTGTAAAATAACCTGTATCCCTAAACCATGAGCAAATAAGCTTTCATTTTTGTGTCTAGGTTTTTCATACATGACATCATCTTCGATAGGTTCAGTTCCTAACGCAATGGCTGGTAAACTGTCAGTAACTAAATTCACCCATAATAACTGCACAGATAATAATGGTGCCTGTTTCCAAAACAACATCGATAAAAAGACAAGTACAACTTCACCAATATTTGTTCCCAGTAAGAAACCAACTGTTTTACGAATATTATTATAAATACCTCGTCCTTCCTTGACTGCTGCCACAATTGTTGAGAAATTGTCATCCATCAATGTTAAGTCTGCTGCTCCTTTCGCAACATCGGTTCCTGTAATTCCCATTGCACAACCAATATCAGAAGCCTTTAATGCCGGAGCATCGTTCACCCCATCCCCTGTCATTGAAACAATATACCCTTTTTTCTGCCATGTTTTCACAACACGAATCTTATTTTCCGGAGATACTCTGGCATAGACGGAAATATGTGTGACTTTGTTATCAAATTCTTCATCAGACATATTATCTAATTCCACACCTGTAATCGCCATATCTCCTTCATTTAAAATACCTAATTCTTTAGCGATCGCCCCTGCTGTCACAACATGATCACCGGTAATCATAATCGGCTTAATACCTGCTTTTTTACATTCAGCAACAGCTTTTTTCGCTTCTGGTCGAGGTGGATCAATCATGCCTAACAGTCCTGCAAAATGTAAATCATTTTCCAAGTAGTCATTATCATACTCACTTTCATTGTCATTAACTTCTTTATAACCCACTGCGATAACACGTAAAGCCTGTTGACTCATTTGTAGCATTGTGTCATTGACAACATCCATATTATCATCTAAACAACGTGATGCTAAAATATCATATGCTCCTTTTACAATCGCATATCTTTTATCACCAATCTGATTGACTGTTGTCATTAATTTACGATTAGAATCAAATGGCAATTCAAATAATCGTGGATACTGTTCATTCACTTGCTGTTTGGTGATTCCTTTATGCATCAACGCCGCTACAAGACAGGTTTCTGTTGGATCTCCTAATGGTTTTTCTTCACCATTGTTGACTTCAATATCTCCATCACAGCACGAAACAGCCGCTTTTAATAAATTCATATCTGCATCGCTTTGTGCCTGATCAATATCTTTCAACTGTTTTTCTTGAGCTGTATACATCTTGACAAGTGTCATTTTATTTTGTGTTAACGTTCCTGTTTTATCACTGCAAATAATAGATGTACTTCCTAGGGTTTCAACAGCTGGTAATTTTTTTACAATTGCTTTATGCTTTGCCATACGACTGACACCAATAGATAAAACAATAGTAACAATAACTGGTAAACCTTCTGGAATTGCTGAAACAGCTAAAGAAACAGATGTCATAAAGATTTCTAAGATATCCATGCCATCTATAATTCCCATCACAAAGATGACAAAACAAATCACTAAAGCTAAAACACCTAAATACTTTCCTAACTGGGATAGTTTCATTTGAAGTGGTGTCTTCATTTCAACTTCATTATCTATCAGTTTAGCAATTTTTCCCATCTCAGTATTCATACCTGTCTGTGTCACAATCGCTTTGGCACTTCCATAAAGAATACTACATCCTGAAAAGACCATATTCAATCGCTCTGCTAACGGTGCTTCTAAATCCACTGGTTGACTAGCATCCTTTTCAACAGGAACACTTTCGCCAGTCAATGCCGATTCTTCAACTTTTAAGCTAAATTCTTCCAACAAACGTGCATCAGCTGGAACATAATCCCCATCCTGTAAAATCAAGATATCACCAACAACCAAATCCTTAGCATCAATCATCTGCTGTTTCCCATCTCGGATAACTCTAGCATGTGGTGAAGATAATTGCATCAAAGCTTCCATTGCTTTTTCTGCTTTATTCTCTTGAAGAACACCCATCAAGGCATTCACCACAACAATCGCAACAATCAATATCGGTTCAAAGAAAGCTGCCATATCATCCTCTGAAAAAGCAACGATAAAACTAATCACTGCCGCAATTAATAGGATAATAATCATAACATCTTTAAACTGGTCAATGTATTTTTGAAAGAAAGTCTTTTTCTTTTTTGCCTTTAAGGAATTGTTTCCATATTTCTTTCTATTCTCTTCTACCTGTAAAGAAGATAGCCCCATATTTTCATCACTATTGAACTGTTGCATTAGCGTATCTTTATCTTCATAATGCGAAATAATCATTTTCAGTCCTCCATTTCCTATGATTATAAAAAAGAGTAGAATTCTTTTTCTACTCTTAGTATACGATGACTATATTGATAAACATATAGACATTTTGGCTTAAATGTTTATTTTTCTTCTAAAATCTTTTCACTAGAAAAAATCAACCATCTATAAAGCTCTATTAGATAATCTGGTTGGATTTCTTTATTCGTCTTTACATATTCTTTAATTCCAGCACTGATGACAATTGCATGAAACCTGACAAAAGTATCCGCAGAAAACTTATCTACTCCCAAAACATCTTCTTCTACTTGACTCATAAAATCGTGAACAACTTGGTATACAGCTTTATAAACAGCCTCTTCAAAGCTGTTTTGCCCAATAATCTGATAGCCAATACGATAAAATTCAATATTTTTTTGAATTACAAATATTACAACCCGAAAAGCTTCATGTCTATCTCGACTTTGAATATAAGGATATGCTGTTTCATAAAGATCACGATAAACAATATATTCCAAAGCAGCATATTTATCAGAGAAATAATTATAAAAAACAATACGTATCACACCTGTGGCATCACAGATCTGCTTAATCGTAATTTTTTCAAATGGCTTTTTCAACATCAAATCTCTTAAACTATCCGCTAATAAATCTTTTGTATTATTCTTAGAATTCATTGCATTCACCAATATCCAGTTCTCTTAAAATACCAAAACCAGGGAACTCATATATAATAGGATTCCTGCAATACAATAGACCTGTTTTTGATATTTAACTCCAAACATCTGACCAATCTTTAAACCTATCAAAACAAACAAAAATGTCACCAAGGTTGTTAATATGGCCATAGTCATTATATCGACTCCAACAATACGAAGACCCACACCTAATAAAAATAAATCAATAGATGTTGAAAAAGCCAAGCGACTCATATGTTTAAAATCAATATTTTCATCCAATCCTTCAAAAAATTTTCCTCTAGAAAAAGCATTATATAAAAAACGACTTCCCATTAAAATAAATAACATTGCTAATACCATACGATTAATTTCTCTTAAAATGTAAGATGTAAAAATTCCTCCAACAAAGAAACCAAGTAAAAGCATCATCAACGATACAATTCCAAACAAAACACTATATTGGCTAATCTTCTTCCATGAAAGAAAAGGCATTACAGCTCCCTTTTCCATAACAACAACAAAACAATCTAATGATAAGATAATTAAAATAACAAAAATATTAATCAGTTTCATGATTCTTTCCTTGTATATCAATCATATACTTATTCCTTTCTTATGTAGAATTTTCTTTTGTGCGAAGTTGAGCTTCATGAGTATGAATGTAATCTTTTAAAAGTTCATAAACAATGGACATCACAGGTAATCCAAATACCATTCCTACAATACCAAAAAGACGTCCACCTACGATTACTGTAAACAAAACAAGTAGTGGTGATAATCCAACTGAATTTCCAACTACATGTGGGTAAATCAAATTAGATTCAATTTGTTGAATCACTGTTCCAAATACAATAAATAAAAGAGATTTTGATAATGATTCACATAATAAGAGTATAGCACAAAAAGCTGTTCCAAAAAAGGGACCAAAATAAGGAATGATATTGGTGCACCCAATAATGATAGCACATGTTGAAGCATAGGGAATTTGAAGAATCAAGCATCCTACATAACACATCATACCAATAATCACAGCTTCTATGATTTGGCTGTTAATAAAGTTTTTAAAAACTTTATTGATTAGGCGATAAAGCTTAATTAATCGATTTAACCATTTTTTTGAAATAAACACATAACAAAGATGTTTTCCTTTTTTTAAAAGCTTTTCTTTAGAAAAAATAAGATAAACACTAATCACAAATCCCATCATGACATCTAAGATGCCTGATACGAATGTTGAAATCATATTTTTCGCATCTGGCAATAGTGTTTCTAATGCTAATATTAACTGGCTGGCAAAATCACTCAGCTTGATTTGAACCTGTGCAATCTGTGAAGAAGTCATATGAAAACGCAATAGAACATTTTCTACAATTTGTGACAGTTCCTCTGATAGTTCTGATATATTCATAATAAGTGATGAAATAGAATGAATCAGCTGAGGAATGAAAAAAAATAAAACAGCCACTAAAATGATAAAAACAACACTTAATGACAAAATGGCAGAGAGAATTTTACGTTCCTGTCCCTTTCTTTTTGGCAAATGTCGTCGAAAATAATTCATCGGAATATTCATGACAAAAGCAAAAACAATCCCATATAAAAATGGGACAAATGCCTGAAATAAAATAGAAAAGGCATGTGTGATGATATCCATCTTTGAAAATATGTAGATCATCACAATTCCAATCAGGATGATGACAATCAGATTTTCAATTGTGAGATCTACTATTCTCTTTTTTCTATTTAAGTCTATTTTTTTCATGAATTTTTATGATATTCCTGCCATAACTCATCTGCAACACTCTGCCAGTTGTGAGCATAAGATTGACATTTATCACACAAATGATCAACATTTTCATTAGATTGTAAATCAGTTGATTTGGCATTTGTACGATGAACCATTTCTCTTAATTTTTCTGGATTTTCCAGCATTGGACATGGTCGAAGATGATTGTCATTAAATGGCTGACCTTCTTTATATGCCATAAATAATGGTGAACATAAAGCTTCTAATAAACTCTTTTCTCTTATATTAGAATCTGAATAATGAATGAAGACACATGGCTCAATGTCACCGTGAGGATTAATATGTAAATAATTTCTACCAGCTGCAATACATCCACCTACATATTCACCATCATTTTGGAAGTCAATAGTAAAGATTGGTTTTTCATTTCTAAACTTTCTGATTTGTTGATACATCAAAACACGCTGTTCTGGTGTACATAACAGATCTGTTACTGCATCATTTCCCACTGGCATATAATGAAAGAACCAGGCAAACTTCGCACCAGAGTCAATTAATGAATCCATAAATGCCTCACTGCTTAACACTTCAACATTTTGACTTGTATAACAGCACGAAACACCAAATGGTAAACGATTGTCTTTTAATAATTTCATTGCTTTTAAGACTTTCTGATATGTTCCTTGTCCACGACGTAAATCCGTTGTGTATTCATTTCCTTCAATACTGATAGATGGCACAAAGTTTTTCACTCTCAACATTTCCTGAATAAATGCTTCATCAATTAATGTGGCATTTGTAAAAGCTAAAAAGACACAATCATTATGTTTTTCACAAAGCTTGATTAAATCTTTTTTACGCATCATAGGTTCTCCACCTGTATAAATATACATGTACACACCCATTTGCTTTCCTTGTTCAATAATGTTATCAATTTCATCATAAGTTAAGTTTAACTGATGACCATATTCACTGGCCCAGCACCCCACACATTTTAAGTTGCAGGCACTTGTTGGATCTAACAATATAGCCCAAGGCACATTACAGTGATAAGTATTCATAGTATCTTCTCTTTGTTTCAATCCTAAAACGGCTGAATGAATGATAAAGTTTTCAAAAAGTTTAACTCTGACATCGGCATCAATATCAGTATATAAACTATTTACAAGTTCTGTCCAGTTATTATTGGGATCACTTAAAACATCTCTGACGACTGTTAATTGTTTGGTAATCATACCTGATGTATCAAATTTATCTAACCAGTCTAAAATCTTTGTGATATTCTCTCCTGGATTCTTTTCAATATATTGAATGACTTTCTTTAACGCTACTGATGTTGTTTTATCTTTAATTGTTCCCATATTCTTCAATCCTTCTTTCTTTAATGAGCATGTCCATATTGTGTATCTTGATATTGATGTGGCTGAAAATCATTTTGAATTTTTAATTTTTTCACTCTTTCCCAAGTCAGCATATCTTTGCCAAAATGACCATAACAACTTGTCAAATGATATATAGGCTGATATAAATCCAGTTCATCTATCATATTTTGTACACGAAAATCAAAATTTGTTTCCACTATTTCCTTAATTTGCTGATCTGAAACATGACCCGTTCCAAAAGTATCTACCATTAAGGAAATAGGTTGAGCTTGTCCAATCGCATAAGAGATCTGGATTTCGCAACGATCAGCTAATCCATTAGCGACAATATTTTTCGCAACATATCTGGCATAATAAGCACCAGTTCTATCAACTTTACTTGGATCTTTAGAAGATAAGCATCCGCCTCCAACTCTTCCCATACCTCCATAAGTATCACAGATGATCTTTCGACCTGTTGTGCCAGAATCACCAAAACTTCCACCTACCACAAAGCTACCACTTGGATTGATATAATATTTTGTTTCTTGATCCAGCAAGTCATCAGGTATTGTAGGATGAATGACTTCCTGCATCACAACTTCTCTGATTTGATCCTGTGATGCGGATGCTTTATGTTGTGTTGATACGACAATCGCATCAATACGTGCAACCTTTCCATCTTTATATTCAACAGAAACCTGTGTCTTTCCATCCGGTCCTAAAAAAGCATGTTTCTTTTGGGCCTGACTTAATGCAAAAGCTAATCGATGGGCATAATAGATTGGCGCTGGCATATAGGCTTCTGTTTCATTGCAGGCATATCCAAACATGATTCCCTGATCTCCAGCACAGACTTCATGATCTTTTGATACTGCCTCATGAATTTCTCGTGATTGTTCTGATATTTTTAAAATAATATGATAATCTTCTTTATAACCAATTTTTCTCAAGCATTGTCTTGCTATGTGTTCATAGTCAATTTGAGCTCGTGTTGATGCTTCACCATAAATAAAAACAATTTCATTTTTAATTGTCACTTCAACAGCCATTTTAGAATATTTATCCTGTTTTAAGGCTTCATCTAAAATACTATCTGCAATAAAATCACAAATTTTATCTGGGTGTCCTAATGTCACACTTTCAGATGTAAAAATATAATCTTTCATGAACTATCACCTCATTTATTCTTTCTACAATTTTCATTATAAAAAAGTCATTTTTAAAATGTAATAGACAAAAAATGAGTTATGTATACAATTCCAAACAAAAAAAGAGATACGAATCTCTTACAAATTTTTAATCAAATTAGCTCAGTTCATATCTCTTATAAAAATGATTCAGCCCATGTTTTTAATGTATGAGCATCAACCTGACTATCAAAGCGACGTCCTTGACATAATTTGGCATTGCCACAAGAAACTTTTAATTCCTGAGCGGTATTTCCTATACCACTGCCTCCTGATGTTGCAAAAGGAATAATTGTTTTACCTGATAAGTCATATTGTTCTAAAAATGTATTGATAATCGTTGGTGCCACATACCACCAGATTGGAAAACCAATAAAAATCACATCATAATCATCCATATTTTTAACTTCATTTTGAATAGCTGGACGATATGCTTTATTTTTCATTTCTTGACTGCTGCGACTTTGTGGATTGGTCCAATCCAAATCTGCTTGACTATATGGTTGAGCTGGTATGATCTCATGTAAATCCCCATCAATAGCTTGAGATAGTTTTTGAGCCACTTTTGCAGTGACTCCACTTGCTGAAAAATAAGACACTAAAATTTTTTTCATTTCCACCACTCCTATTCTCCAAAATATAAGGCAATTTCTTCCATTCTTTGCATTTGATCAACATGGAAAGGACAACGATGATTGCAATGCCCACATTGCACACAGGCACTTGCTTTCTTTTCTAAATGGTGATAGTGATCTTTAGCTAAATCATCACCTAATAAAGATAGATCATAATATTTATTAATCAAAGCAATATCTAAGCCCATAGGGCAAGGATGACAATGTTTACAATAAACACATTTTCCTTGATGTTCTACAGCATCAAATGTTGAAATAACAGTATAATCCTTATCTCCATCACTGGCCTGTGTATATTTTAAAATTTCTTTTAAATCATCACGATTTCTAACACCAGGTAAGACAGTCACAACACCTGGCTTATCTAATGCATATTGAAGACATTGAATACGTGTTAAAGCCTGCGGGAAAGGTGATTTGTTTGCATCCAAGAGCTGTCCTGCACTAAAGGCTTTCATAACTGAAATAGCGACACCTTCTTTTTCACAGCGCTGATATAAAGCCATTCTCTCATCAGTCTGACCAATGGCATATTCACCATGTTTATAATCATAGGCGGGATTAATACTAAACATTACCATATCTAATATATGCATATCTAAGACTTTATGCACAATTTCAGGAGTATGTGATGATAGTCCAATATGCTTGACAATCCCCTGTTTTTTTAATTCTTGAATATAATCAATAACACCCGCTTTTTCAATCGCTTTTAAATCTGCTTCTTCATCAATACAATGAATAAAACCAAAATCAATATAATCTGTCTGCAACATTTCTAACTGCCATTGAATAGATTGTTTGATCTTATCTAAATTTGTTGTCCATCCATATTCACCTGTTTCATAATTAGCTCCAAAATGAATCTGTAAATAAACTTTTTCTCTTTGTCCTTTGATAGCCTGACCAATTGCCTGAAATGTTTTAGCATGTCCACTTGCTAAATCTAGATAATTCACACCTTGATCAATAGCTTCTTGAATCGTCGCAATGATTTCTTCATCACTTGATTCTCCAAGTGAACTGGTTCCTAAACCAATCACACTAATTTTTTCATGTCCATGTGGTAATTGTCTATATTCCATGGATTTCAACTCCTTTGCATATAAATAAATTGTAAAATTATCATCTCTTCGATATTGATCTAATCGTTTCATTTGATGATGATCATAAAATTCATAAGAACAGCTTGTATCGGTATACAAAATATAATGGGAACAGTTTTCTTTTTGGAATAAACATTCTGCATACTCATAAAGCTTCGTTCCTAATCCCTGATGCTGATATGTCTCATCAACCATAAATAAAACAATCTCTCCATCATAGTTTTGATGCATCTTTTGTAATAACTGTTCACAGTTTTGATGATAGTTTTGCATCATTTGACGATAGGAAGAAATCAAATGGAAATCATCATGTTGATGATAGAGAAGATTTTGATATTCTTTTGGAATCAGAATTTTCTCTTTTTTAGATAAAGATAATGCTAAAAAACCAACAATACGCTGTTGTTTGGTTGCTATAAATAAATCTGTGGAATGCAATAAAACATCATAAAAATATTCTTGTGAGAAAATCATGCCATTTTTTAAACTTTTAAACATGCGATCTAATTTCCAGACCTGACAGATCATTTCTACGATTCTTGATGTCTCTTTCCATTGAAATCTTTCTATTTGCATAATGCCACCACAACTTTCATCTTTATTTTATATCAACCCTTTCTTCTCTTCAAATACTTATATTTCATATTCAACCATGCTTATAAAGCATAATAATAAAAGAGCCACTTATAAAAGCGATTCTTATTCTAAATATTCTTTAATTGAACTCATTTTATCATCTAAATCATTACACATCTGTGCACATTCCAATAACTGATAAGCTATGTAACTTTCTTTATCGTCATCAATGACTTTTTTATATCTCAATTTATGTTCTAGACTGGCCCAAAAATCCATCGCTAAAGTACGGAACTGAACTTCGACTTTCACCCATTTTTTCTCATTCTCTAAAAAAATCGGAACTTCAATAATCAAATGTAAACTGCGATAACCATTCGCTTTAGGATTTTGAATATAGTCTTTTTTCTTGACTAAACGAATATCATCTTGTTGTAATAAACATTGAGCCAAATGATAGATATCCTGTTTAAATGAACAGACAACACGTAATCCCGCAATATCATAAAGATATTTTTCCATTGTTTCAACATTAATCGGATAACCTTTTAACTTCAGCTTCTTTGTAATACTTGCATTAGATTTTAAGCGAGAGTGAATAGATTCAATAGGATTACGGTCATAACAAAGAGAAAGTTCTTCATTTAAAACTCTAAATTTTGTTTCTACTTCCATGATGGCACAACGATAATAAGCCATCATTTGTTTAAGTGGCAGAATTTCTTCCTGCCACTCATCGCTCATCACTTCATCAATAAATGCATCTTTAAACTGTTCAATAACCATGTAACTTTCCTTTCTTATGATTGTTTTGTTTGCATTTCTTTCATCTTATTTTTCATTTCAAAATAGAACATTGTTGAGGTTGTTAAAACAGCAATTGTATCAGCAATAGGTTCTGCTAAAAAGACTGCAAAAACCTGATCTGATATAAACATAGGTAAAATATAAATCAAAGGAATTAAAACCAAGATTTTTCTAAAGACTGCCAAAAATGCACTCTTTTTTGAATTTCCAAAGGCGATAAATGTCTGTTGACATGAAATTTGGATACCCATTAATAAGACTCCAGCCATATAAATTCTTAATGCCCAAATTGTGATTTCTGTTAATTGTGGATCACTTGTAAAAATCGCAACAAATAAACTTGGGAAAATCATAATCAATAACCATAGTATAGATGAATATGAAAAACATGAAATGGTTTGAAGTTTAAATGCTTTTTGAACACGATCACCTTGTTTAGCACCATAGTTATAACTGATAATAGGTTGTCCCCCTTGTGTTAAACCTTGTAATGGTAACATGGCAAATTGCATAACACTTGATAAGATTGTCATTGCTCCAACAGCTAAATCCCCACCATATTTTAATAATGATGAGTTAAAGCACAATACCAAAACACTTTCTGTAGCCTGCATTGCAAAAGGAGCAACACCTAAAGCAATACATGGTAATAAAATATGAAAATTGATTTTTAAATTTTCTCTTTTTAATTTTAAAATCGTATTTTTTCCTGATAAGAACCAGAATGCCCAAATGGCACTTAAAGCCTGTGACATGACTGTCGCAACTGCTGCACCTTGTACCCCCATATTCAATCCAAAAATGAAAATAGGGTCTAAAACAATATTTGTGACAGCTCCAATAACAACAGTTAACATACTAATTTTTGAAAATCCTTGTGCTGAAATAAAAGCATTTAATCCTAATGTCAACTGTACAAAGATTGTTCCAATCGCATAAATAGTCATATAATCCATGGCATAACCAATTGTATTTTCACTCGCTCCAAAAAGATATAATAATGGTTCTTGAAAAATCAAAACCAAAACTGTCAATAAAACGGCAATAATCATGAGTGATGTTGTACAGTTACCTAAAATTTTTTCAGCCGTATCATTGTCTTTTTTCCCCATGAAGATACTAGCTCGTGGTGCTCCTCCCATACCAAATAAGTATGCAAAAGCAGAAATAATCATGATAATAGGAAAACAGACTCCTACCCCTGTTAAAGCTGCAGAACCAACTTCTGGAATATGTCCTATATACATACGATCGACCATGTTATATAAAGCATTGACAACCTGTGATGTAATAGCTGGTACAGCCAAAATAAACAATAAATGTCCTACGGGTTCTTTTCCTAAGTCCACTTCTTGTGACATTTTTAATTTCATAAACATACCTCCTCATTTTTTTCTTTAAAATGATCTCTTATTTTTATTAACGTTTCTTCCATTTTTTGAATATCTTCTTTTGGAATTTCTGATAAAATATCTTCATTAATTTTTCGAATTTCTTTTTTTAAAATCTTTATCTCCTCAATTGCATCGGCTGTTAAATAAATATGTTGAATACGTCGATCAGTGACATCACTTTCTATACGAATCAGCTCTTTTTTCACCAAGCTTTCTACACTACGACTAATGAGTCCCTTAGAAACTCCTAAAAAGACATTTAACTGTGTACTTGTTGTAATACTTGGATTATTTGATAATAAAATTAAGATATTCATTTCATTAGGCGATAATTTCAAATCTTTTAATCTCTCATTTAAAACACGTGCATAATACTTTCTAATCTGTATTGAATAATCTAATAATGTTTCAATGTTCGTTTTCATATCTCACCTCATTAGTTTACTTGTATATTGTTTACAACTAAACAATATACTCTTATTTTATGAAAATTGCAACAAAAAAGGTGTAACATTTCGTTACACCAATTGCTTTAATAACTGTTCAAATAAATCAATATCATCTTTTATCATATCAATAGAATTTTGCCAGAATGCTGAATCCTGTAAATCAATATCAACACTCTTACCCACATCTTCTAAACTCATTTTTCCTGTTAATGATAAGAAATGTTCATACGTATCAGCAAATGTAGCACCTTGTTTTTGATATAAACCATATAATCCTTTTGCAAGTAATAAACCAAATGCATAAGGAAAATTATAAAACGCATAATCAGCTTCATAATAATGTGGTTTCCATGTCCACATATAAGGATGTAGGTAACGATGATCCAAACCATGACCATAGGCTTCTTTTTGAGCTTCTAACATTAACGCTTTGATTTCTTCAACACTTAATGGTCCTTCTTGACGCTTTTCAATCAATCGACTTTCAAACAAGTAACGTGAATAAATATCCACAATCACCTGTGCACAATCACAGAGTTCATTTTCTAAAATAAACAATTTGTCTTTTGCATCAGCAGATTTGAGCGCTGCCTTTTTGATAATTGTTTCGCAAAATGTTGAAGCTGTTTCAGCAATAGGCATTGGATAGTCAGCATTTAAAGCTGTTTGTGTATTTAAACATTCACCATGAAATCCATGTCCAAGTTCATGACCTAAAGTAATAGTATCACCAAATTCATTTCCATAATTTAATAAGAAACGACTTTCCTGAATACAATGTAAATTATGACAGAAAGCCCCTCCAACTTTTCCCGTTCTTGGATAAACATCAATCCATTGATTTTCAATAGCCTTCTTGGCATAATCTCCTAAATGCTTTGAAAAAGTATAAAACTGTTCTACAACAAATTGACTACCTTTTTCAAAAGGATAAGACATATCACTTTCTACAATTGGGGCATATAATTCATACCAAGGCAATCCATCCGTATAACCTAACGCTTGAGCCTTTAATTGAAAATATCTTTCAAACATAGGTAAAGCTTTTTTCATCGTAGAAATCAAAACATCCAATGTCTTTTGTGACATTCTGGAATCTATCAAAGTACGCTGTAAAACAGAATCATAACCTCGAAGATTGGCACTTGTTATGGCTTCACCTTTAATTGCATTCAAAGCACTCGCAACACCTTGTTCTACTTGTAAATAAGATGCTATCTCAGCTTCATATGCTTTCTTTCTCACCTCTTTATCCTTTGAATAAGCCATATTTAAAACTTCTGTCAAAGGATACTCCTTACCATCCATAGATACTTTCATAGAAGCAATTAACTGATCTTTATATTTCAACCAGGCACTTGAGCCAGTTGTTTTCATTTGAGCTAGAATCTTTTCTCCCTCATCACTTAATAAATAACGATTATGTTCTTGTGTTTCTTTTAAAACAAAAAGATGTTCTTGAATATAAGAATCTTGAATATGATCCAAATCAAACTGACCAATCCAACGATCAATTTTCGCCTGTGCATCTGCAAAACCTGCTAAAAGATTTTCAATAACAGATGAATATTTCAAAGCGTCCTGATTCGTTGTATCACTACTCATTGTTAATGATATAAAAGCATATATTTTTTCTACCAGATCCGAAAATTGATTGGATTGTTCTAAATATGACTTTAAATTGTCTTCTGTTTTTTCCTTTTGAGAATATTCCTGCATATCTTCTAACATTTGTTTTAATGTTTCAATATCATTTAAAAATGATTGATCTTGAAAAGATAAATATAATTGATCTAAATTCCAACGTTTCTCCATAATAACCTCCTTATTTATATTCATTATATACTTTTTTCATATTTTTTATATTAAAAACTTACTAAATTTCTGATTATCTTTTCATAAGCTGGTAAATGTCGGTATAGCCTGTATTTTAGGGCTTTATCGGCATTTTCCTTTGGGAAGATACTCTGCATAAACTGTCTTTTGAAATGAAAAAAGCACTGAAAAACCAGAGAACTATCTAATTGAATATTTTCAGATAGCAGTCTTTGTTTCCAATGCATCGAATACTGTTTCTTTATGTAGGAAATATTAGATTCATCTATATTTGGATTTTCAATCATAAGCTGATTCAAATCCTGCATAGAATTTGAGCGAATAATGGATAGAGTGTCATGAAATAGAATTTGACTATAAGGAATAATGACAGATAGTAAAAATGCATGTGTATGATGACAATGTTTACATATTCTGTTTTATATCATTTGATGGCTGATCAGAGGATTGCTGTAATCGCTCCCACTGCAAGACAGGCGGGCAGGCCAAGAAGCATACCAATACAGGACTGCCTGATATGAAAACGATAGTCCTTATATTCTTCCATATCCTCTGTGCCTGGTATCCTGACTTTTTTCGAATGGCAAAACCAGATGCAATCAAGTATCAGAGCGTCATACCAATCAATGATCAGCCAGATCAGGTAGGAATCCCGAAACCCTTTCCAGAATGTATCCGCTCCATTAAACTGTTTCAGGACAACAGCGAAGATGAACACAAAAGCAAGCAGGGCGATCCCCTTTCGGAGGATATCTGCCCTGGTAAAGCGTTGTTCTCTTTTTTCGATCAATCCTAATTCCATACATTTCTCCCGTATGGCCGGGGGATAATCTCCCACTGAGGTAAGGGGATTTTTCAGCGTCAGTGACACAATCAGAACTGTGAATAATAAGATACCAATCAGACTTTCTATCATGACCGCCATATTCACTTTACCTCCGATATCCATTTTATCGTTTTATGGAAAGCGTCTTCACGGCTGCGCCTGCAATCTTCCGGATATTGTCTCTCAATTTTAAACATTTTCAGCTTAGATGGATTTAATGGAACAAGAATGTGGCTTGCTTTTTCATATTCCAAGACATCCACCCGGAAAGCAAACCGGTGTTTTTCCAGGCGGTTTACCATATATGCCACTGCCTCTTTGCTGGGCCACATGAGATCTTCCTTTGCGTAAATAAATAAAATGTTTCCCTGAATGTTCTCCACATGAATGGCTGTATCCTCATCAAAATGTTTCAGTGGTTCTTCGTAGATGTAGGATAACTCGAACTGCTGATGGAGGATGAGGTTCCGGATTGCCGGCCCATATTTCAGATGCGCTGTCATACACGGAAAATCTTTTCCCCTGTATGTGAATTCGGAGGCAGATGAAAAAGTTTTCGATGCCATGCTTTTATTCCCGTACATGCCTCCCCATATACAGTGGATCGGGGAGAGTGCGACAACGCCGCAGATATCCGGCATAAGGGAAGCGCAAAGCAGCGCCAGTTCAGCGCCTTTTGAAATGCCGTACATGATAATCTTCTCATGTCCCTTGTTTTTCAGCCACAGGATTGCTTTTTCAAACGGATCGACAGGCACCCGAACCAATTCTTTCGGCAGCCCGTCTACGTTCCAGTAACAAATGCCTAACGCGGCGATGCCGCACCTGGCAAACATAGCGCCCACATTCATCGGGATATTTTCATTCCCTTCGCTGCCGCCTACTACGATGACGACCTTTTTGGGATCATGATCCTTAACAGGGACATGATAAAGTCCATAGAAGCCCTCCTGTGCAACCGTCACATATTCCACTTTCCCAACTCTCCCTGTTTTTGCAGCTTGGATTGCTGTCCGTATTTTCTTTCTTTATCCCATTTAGAGTCCTTTTTGCAAACATAGAAATCACACTTTTCTGCGCCCTCTGCAAGTGTACCTGTCCTGTATAACACGCCGCCCATGAGATCAGCAGAAATAAAATCCATGGCACACATATAAGGTATCAGTTCTTCCAAATGCTCCTGTTTTCCAAGCGCACACAGGCCGCACCTGTGATAGTTGATGGTGTATTCGTCTGCATCCCTTCCGGGAATCGTCTCCGTCATCCAGTTGAATTCGCTGTCGGATATGGCATTTGCAATTCTGTCCTTCTTGACTTTCTTTTTTTGATATTCCATATCAAATGGATTTTTACTCCCGAAAGCTTTTTTAATGAGCGACGCCTGCATCGTGGCTGTCACCATTTCCCCGAACTGCTCATGGCTCATCGCCCCATCCATTGCCTTATAAACTGCCATCCAGACAATTCCGCCGGAAAGACAGATTCGCAGAGGATTTTTCGTAAAACCGCCTATGTCGGGTGTCCTCGCCAACATATCTTTAAAGTTTTTACGCGATTTCTTCTTCACCCTGAATGTATCCGTATTTTTGCAATTGGCTGCGATATATTTGAAAATAGCAGGTGTCATCGCTGACCACATCAGTTTTTCACAGATGGTGTTTTTCATATTCTATTCCTCCTCAAACGTACTCATAAACGAGAGATTTCCTACTGAATGCGAATCATATTCTGTTTTATATCATTTGATGGCTGATCAGAGGATTGCTGTAATCACTCCCACTGCAAGACAGGCGGGCAAGCCAAGAAGCATACCAATACAGGACTGCTTAATATGAAAACAGTAATCCTTATATTCTTCCATATCCTCTGTGCCTGGTATCCTGACTTTTTTCGAATGGCAAAACCAGATGCAGTCAAGCACCAGAGCGTCATACCAATCAATGATCAGCCAGATCATGTAGGAATTCCGAACCCCTTTCCAGAATGTATCCGCTCCATTAAACTGTTTCAGGACAACAGCAAAGATGAACACAAAAGCAAGCAGGGCGATCCCTTTCCGAATGATATCCGCCCTGGTGAAGCGTTGTTCTCTTTTTTCGCTCAACCCTAATTCCATACATTTCTCCCTTATGGCCGGAGGATAATCTCCTACCGAGGCAAAGGGATTCTTCAGTGTCAGCGGAACAATCAGGATTGTGAATAACAGGATTCCGATTAAACTTTCTATCATGACCGTCATATTCACTTCACCTCCACTCCAGGTGGAGCATTTTGAGCATTCCAAATCGATCTGAGACATCCATACTGATTTTTGTAATGATTTTTAATCCATCTCGTTTGATAAACTTGTAATACGGTTCATCCGCCAGTACTTTGACACCGCCACCCAAGGTGGTAACCAGATCTTCAGCCGAATTCACATAAAAAAACATTCGGGCATTTTCATGCCCCATCTGCTTCATATATTTCTTCTGCAACATTTTCATGCCGCTTTTATTTACCGTATCAAACACAAGCTCTATATTCCCGAAACCTTTCAGCATCTGCAAAAGGCCAAGAACTTTTTCCTCTTGAAAGTAATGGAACAGACCTCCTGCAGTAACCAGAAGAGGCGTATCAGGCATGTTCCTGCGGATCTGCCTGAGCCATCCGTCTGAAAAAGCATCCCCTGAAAGATAAGTTTCCTTCTCAGGTTCCGGGAGCAAACTGCGCCGGTATTCGATTATATTCGGAAGGTCTACAGCATACCATTGGGTTTGTCCATTTTCATTGCGATCATACGTTGTCTCCAGTCCGCAGCCCAACTGTATAACAACACCATCCGGTTTACGTTTCAGGAAGTTCTGGATATGCCGATCCATATTAGCGGAACGGGATGCAGAAGCCAGAAGCGTGTATTGACTTTGATTTCCTGTTTCCAACAGTGCGGATGGCAACTTTTCTTTTAATGAAAGTGCTTTTTTATCATATAAAATACCCGGAAACTTTTCGCTGGCGTAAATTCTTCCCACCATAGGAATAAACATTGTATCTTCTACTATACCAAATTCGGACATGGCTATCTACCCTCCTATATGCAAATGAGTTAGTAATATCTAACCATTATTATATCAAGAGGAACCGGGGATTGCAATTCGTTTTCAATTGCTACTCGTTTTCTTCCCATCCTTTCTGCCAGCTCACCGCATCATCAAAAGAGAAGGAGCCATTCAGCAATGTCATTAAGTTAAGGACTGAATGACATTGGACTTACATCTTCTTTACTTACGATGAATCAAATAATCAATACCTAATGAAATAAAAGCAGTGATTGGAAAAATAATCCATCCTGGATGCCACCAGTTCCATGTCAATCCCATCACACAATATAGCATAGCTGCTAGAGGCATTGTGATTCCAAAAATACTACTTTGCTGCTTTTGAATTTGTTTATCTTTAACATACTCTTTATTATGAACAAGGAATTTATACACACCATCTAAAATTCCATAATAAATAAAGAAGAAAACAGCAATCGCAACACATAACATAAATTGAGCAGGTATCCATTGTGAGTTGGCAAAATGTGTTTCTGTTAATAACGCCACACATGCAAGTGAAACAATAATCAATAAAACACTACCAGCAATAGCTAAAGTCAAATGAGAGTGAAATTGTTGATATTGTTCCTGTAACTCTTGTAAATCACTAAAACTCATTTTTATTTCCTGATCTTCAATATTCTGATATGGATTTTTAGAAAGAGCAGCTACCATGATGACAAAAATACTTATACCAATAATGATTAAGAAGCCAAAACCACTCCATGTTTCATAAGGTGTATTTGAACATAAAATAGGAATGAGAAGTCCCAAAATCATGAATGATACAGATAATGCCATTTTTAATGCAAAACTTTTTTTGATTTGTATATAGTCGTCTATTTTTTGTTTTGACATTAAATAATAAGAAGTATCTGTTTTTTGAAAAGAATCATCATAATCTTCTTTTAATAAATAATCTAAACTCACTTGAAACAATTTGCTTATTAAAATCATCTTTTCCATCTCTGGATATCCATTTTGTGATTCCCATTTACTGACTGCCTGTCTTGATACATTTAATTGATAGGCTAAATCTTCCTGAGATAAACCTTTTTCTTTTCTTAATTGTTGTAACTTTTCTCCAAAACTCATATATCTCACCTCTTGTCTTAAGCATAGTCAAAATCAGCTCTATAAACCACCAACCTAGAGTTGTTTTTTGTCAACTAGAAGTTGCAAATAAGGGTTGCTACTTTATTTTAACATATTTTGACTTACAAAAATGTAAAGATTGCTTCAAACTCTTATAGATTAAAAAAATAAGTCTTCAAATTATCAAAGATGTATTCTTTTTATTATCATCTAACTGTCCTATTATAGTTAATAAATCTACCATAGATTCTTTTATTTGATACTTACCTACACCTAATGCATAGATATTACATATTTTTAATATAATAAATTATGCATTTTGCATTTTTTTAATATGAAATAAAAATTATTTTGCATTTTTTTATAACTTTTTTATCTATTTTATGTATTTTTCTCTATTCAAATGATATACTATGTATGGATGGTGATAGTTATGAAAAGAATAATCTATAATGATTTAATAGAATGGAAAAACAAAAAAGTGAAAAAACCGCTCATTATTAAAGGAGCTCGTCAAGTCGGTAAGACTTATATCATCAGAGAATTTGCCAAAAACAACTACAAAAATCTGGTTGAAATCAATTTTGAAAGAGATCATGAATTTCAAGAACTTTTCAAACAGACAAAAACTGCTCATGATTTACTGCAATACTTTGAATTAACATATATGGATATTCAATTTGATAATGATACTTTGCTGTTCTTAGATGAAATTCAAGCATGTGGAGATGCTTTCACAGCTTTGAAATTCCTGTCTGAAGATTTTCCTTGTGATATTATTTGCTCTGGAAGTATGCTTGGTGTTGCAGTAGCATCAAGTTCGTCTTTCCCAGTTGGTTACGTTGAAACATGGGATATGTATCCCCTGACTTTTTTAGAATTCGTAGATGCTATGGGAGTTAATCCATCTATTATAGATACAATTTATCAATCTATTGAAAACAACAAGCCTATTCCTATTAGCATTCATGAAAAATTTAATCAGTTCTTTAAGGACTATATCATTATCGGTGGTATGCCTGAAGTTGTTCAAACCTATTTTCAAACAAAATCATACAGAGAAGCACTACTTATTCAAAGACAAATCGTCGATGATTATAGAAACGATATGCTTAAATATGCTCATGGTTCTGAAAGAATAAAAGCAAGAGAATGTTATGATTCTATTCCACTTCAGTTAGCTAAAGAAAATAAAAAGTTTCAATATAAGCTCATTAAAAAAGGTGGAAATGCTCGCTATTATGAATCCAGTCTTGATTGGTTGAAAGACAGTGGACTTATTATCAAAACATATAGATTGAAAACTCCAGAGATTCCATTAGAAATCAATAAGGAACCGAATATATTTAAAGTCTATATGGCTGATACCGGTCTTCTTGTGTCCCAATTTGATGAGGCTGTCATCAAAGCATTCATCAGTGGAAATTTAGGGCATTTCAAGGGTGCTTTATATGAAAATGTTATTGCACAGATTCTTCACTCCAAAAAGAAAGATTCCTATTACTTTGAACCATCTCAATCTCAGGAAATTGATTTTGTCATTTATTATCAGGGCAATGTTACCCCTATTGAAGTGAAATCATCTCGTAACACTGTATCAACATCATTTCATAATTTTATTAAGACGTATAAACCTTCATTCGCTTTTAAATTTTCTCAAAAAAATATTGGCGAAAATTCTCAAATTGTGTGCTATTACCCTCTCTACACATTAGAATTTGTTCTCAACAAAGAAAAACCTGTATTACTCAAATAAAAGATATACAATTAACTTTCAATATATAAAAAAGCAAATCTAACCAACAGATTTTCTATGGTTAGATTTTTTATACGAGATTTCCTCATAAACAGGTCACTCACTTTCTTCATGTCTTGAATTTTCTCTATTCATGCTTTTATAAAGGCTCAAGGAAAATCATTTTATAGATGACTGGCCTCATTTTTTATCAACGAGAAATCACAAATAAGGATTACTATCTTTTTTTAACACATTTTTACTTACAAAATGTAAAGATTGTGCTAAAGTATTATAGGGGTGTTCATAATGATAAAGGATTTTCAACAATTATTAAAAGATAAAAATATTCAATTTTATATTGTTCCTACTGATGATGATCATCAGTCTGAAACTGTAGGTGACTATTATCAGGCACGTGCTTATTTAAGTGGCTTTACTGGTAGTGCTGGAACATTACTTGTGATGCAAGATGAAGCTTATCTTTGGACTGATGGGCGTTATTTCATTCAGGCAGCTAAGGAATTATACGAAGGTATTACATTAATGAAAATGGGACAAAAAGGTGTCCCTACACTATTAGAATTTCTTATCCAGCATATTCAAGAACATGATAAGATTGCTTTTGATGGTCAAACAATGGCTTGTCAATTTATTCTTGATTTGAAAAAACAGCTTAAAATTGATGACTATCAAATAGAGTGTGTTGATCTTATGCAGGAATTTTGGAAAGATAGACCTCAAAGATCATGTGAAAAAGCGTTTCTTTATGATATTCAATATCATGGATTATCAACTCATAAAAAGATTGAAAAGATTTTAGACTACATGAAAGATCATAACTGTCAATCACATTTAATAACAACACTTGATGATATAGCTTGGATTTTTAATATCAGAGGAAATGATATTCCATGTTCTCCAACTGTCTTAGCGTTTGCTTTAATTACATTGGATCAGTCATATTTATACCTTCAAAAAGGAAGTTATGACTTAGATATGGTAAAAGCATTACAACAAGAAAATGTCCTTGTGAAAGATTATCAGGATATTTATCAAGATGCTCAGGAATTAAAAGGTCGTGTTTTACTCAGTACCAATCATATTAATTATGCTTTATTCCAATGCTTAAACTGTGAAATTGTTGACAAAATGAATCCATCTCAAATGTTGAAGGCTATTAAAAACGAAGTTGAAATTGAAAATTCAAAACATGCTCATATCAAAGATGGTGTTGCCATGACAAAATTCATGTATTGGTTAAAAAATAATTATGGAAAAATTGATATGGATGAGATGAGTGTTTCTGATAAAGTCTTAGAATTGAGACAACAGCAGGATTTATTTATTGAACCAAGCTTTACAACAATTTGCGCTTGGAAAGACAATGCCGCTTTAATGCATTATCATCCAACATCTACACAATTTACAAAGATTGATCAAGATGGCATGCTATTGATTGACAGTGGTGGACAATATATGGATGGAACAACAGATATTACAAGAACATTCGTATTAGGACAGATTACAGATATCCAAAAGAAACATTTTACTATGGTCTTACAAGGGATGTTAGCCTTACAAAATGCACATTTCTTACATGGATGTACAGGACAAAGTCTAGATATTCTAGCCAGAGGACCAATGTGGGATGAAGATATTGATTATCAATGCGGTACTGGACACGGTGTTGGTCATTTATTAAACGTTCATGAAGGACCTCAAGGTTTCCGTTATAAACTACGTAGTTTATCAGAAAACATTACTTTAGAACCAGGAATGAATATTACTGATGAACCAGGTATTTATTTAGAAGGACAATATGGTATTCGTATTGAAAATGAATTATTATGTGTCAAAGGTCATGAAAATGAATATGGACAATTCTTACATTTTGAACCATTAACATTTGTACCTATTGATTTAGATGCTATTGATGTCAATATGTTAAGTCAAAAAGAAAAGAACTGGCTTAACCACTATCATCTAGAAGTTTATGAAAAAATTTCTCCATATTTAAATGATGAAGAAAAACAATGGTTAAAAGAATATACAAAAACCATTTAAAAACACAGGTCACATTTTGACCTGTGTTTTCTTCTAATCTAAATCTTCTCCATTTGTTTCAATCACATGTTTATACCAATAGAATGATTTCTTCTTAGCTCTTGAAAAATCTCCTTCATGTGCATTATTATAATTGACATAGATAAATCCATAACGTTTATCATATTCACCTGTAGAAGCTGAAACAATATCAATTGGTGCCCACATCGTATATCCTAATAAATCAACACCATCATAATCAACAGCTTCTTTCATTGCTGCAATATGAGCAGCTAAATAATCAATACGATATTGATCATCTACAACATATTCATCATTATCATCAATATATTTATCATAAGCTCCAAAACCATTTTCAACAATCATCATAGGAAGTTCAAAACGATCATTAAACCAGTTGAGACACCATCTTAAACCAACGGGATCAATTTGCCATCCCCAATCACTAGCTTTTAAGTATGTATTTCTGACATAGTCTTCTTCAGAGAAATCAAATGAACGACCAAATCTTCCAGTATATTTTGTCGCATAGCTCATATAATAAGAGAATCCTATATAATCTACACATCCTTCAGCCAATGCTTTTTCATCTTCTGGTAAGATAAAGTTATCATATCCTTTTCTTTCAAATTTCTTTAATAAGTGTTTAGGATAATGTCCTCTTGCATGAACTTCTACATACCAATATTTTTGATGCATTGCTTGTTGTGCATTTAAAACATCTTCAGGATTGCATGTTGCTGGATAAACACCATTCATACCAATCATACATCCAACTTTTGCATCGGGATCAATTTCATGTGCCGCTTTCACTGCCAATGCACTGGCAACTAATTCGTGATGTGCTGATTTATACATCATATATTCAATATCGTCACCTTCTTTAACAAGAACTGCACCTTCTTGAGCAAGATGATGTGCTCCCATTGATATTAACTCAGCCTGATTATTGATTTCATTAAAAGTCATCCAATATTTAACTTTTCCTTTATATCTTTCAAAACAAACTTTGGCATATTTCACAAAGAAATCAATACATCTACGATCCATAAACCCATTATACTTTTCAGCTAAATGATATGGCATTTCAAAGTGTGATAAAGTCACAATTGGTTCAATTCCTAAACGATGCATTTCATCAAATAAATCATCATAGAATTTTAATCCTTCTTCATTAGGTTGTTCATCATCACCATTTGGAAAAATTCTTGTCCATGCGATAGAAGTTCTAAAAGCTTTAAATCCCATCTCTGCCATTAAAGCTAAATCTTCTTTATAATGATGATAGAAATCAATACCCACATGATTTGGATAATCTTCACCATCAATAACACCATTTGTAATTCTTCTTGCAACACCATTAGATCCTGCTGTCATCACATCAGCAATACTAACACCTTTTCCTCCTTCATTCCATGCTCCTTCAGCTTGATGGGCAGCAATCGCTCCACCCCATAAAAAATCTTTTCTAAATCCCATTTTTTAATTACCTCCATTTCTATTTTTTATTATACTACAAAACAGTTTTGAAAAAAGAATATTTCATATAATAAAAGATTATTTTTCTCTCTTTTCAACCACCACATGAACAGAATCACCAGGTTGCTTGTTTAATTGTTTTCTAATAGATTTCAACATCCCAATAATATAACAGATTTGACCATATTCATCTTTCACTCCCATATTGACAATACTTCCATCATAGGGAACACCATCAAATGTGACATGAACTTTCATTCTTCCTTTTCCATATAATTGTCTTATATCATAGGGACAAATCACATAAGCACCATCTCGATCCTCTACTTTATGAATCATGGCATCAAATTCAAATAAGTGACTCATTCAACAATCTCCTCTTGTTTTTTGGCTAAATTTCTTTTCACTTCTAAACGATAATTCGTCCATCTTCTCAATAACTCATAAATAACTGAGAAAGTTGGTAATCCAAAAACCATTCCTGGTATACCAAACAATCCCCCACCAACACTGACTGCAAATAACACCCATAAAGCTGATAAACCAACTGAATTTCCTACAACATGTGGATAGATTAAATTGGATTCAAACTGTTGTAATAGGGTACTGAAAACAAGGAAAATCAATGCTTTCACAGGTGATACAAATAATATTAACACTGAAGATATCACCGCCCCAATAATAGGCCCAAAATATGGAATAATATTTGTAAAACCAATGACAATAGCCGCAATAGACGCATAAGGAATATCTAAAATCATACAACCAATATAACACAATACGCCAATAATAATTGATTCTGTTAATTGTCCAGCCAAGAAATTTTCAAAAGTTGTTCCTGTTAATTTGACAACTTCGCTGATATACTGATAATGTTGATCGTTAAATAAAGCATGTGCAAATTTCTTCACCTGTCTGATTAGTTTATCTTTAGAGAAAATCATATAGATAGCCATGACAAATCCCATAAAAATATTAATGACACTTGTTGTGATATGGGAAACACCTGAAGCAATATTAGGTGCCCAAGCCGTTAAAGTAGAAATGAATGTTTGAGCAAAACGTGTTTGAAATTCATTGATTTTATCAAGAAGATCTGGTGATAAACGAATTTCTTCAAACACATAATTCAACCATTTTTCAGCCTGCGCAAAAATACTAGGTAAATTATCTATTAATGTTCTTACATTTTCTATAACTTGTGGCACAACAACCATAACAACAAGTAATAATACTAATAAAATAAGTAACACTGATAAAATCGCTGAAACAACTCTACGTTTTTTCTTATTTTGTATAGCTAGTTTCTTTTCAAAGAACTTCATTGGAATATTAAAGATAAAAGCCAGAATAAAACCTATAATAAATGGTTGAATAATATTTAATAATTCCCCCAAATATTGAAAAATACTTTCAAAATAAATCACTCCTAAAACAAGTAAAGCGGTATAACTCAAAATAATGAATATATTTTTTAATGTCAAATCACGTACTTTTATGGATGTTTTCAAATCAATCACCTCATTTTTATTTTATATTGTCATTATGAACTCTTTATTTATCTTCCATAATATATTTTTGCATCAAAGATGGATTCTTTTCTAAGAATTTAAACACAAAGACACCTATCAATAATACAATCAATTCTCCTATAAACACATACATAGCATTTATAAAAAATGGTAAATCCAATAAAAAATATAACTCTGCACCAACAATAATCCCATTAAACAAAGCACCTAAAAAAGCTCCTAGAAATAAGTTAGAAATCATTGTCAATGATAGACAAGTTATAAGTGATGCTAGCGTACCAAATATAACATCATAAATGCCCAATGGAGAAAACGCATTAGCCAACATGCATCCTACAAGTAATCCCGGAATATAGCGACGATTATAAAAAGCTAAGAAAATCAATATTTCGGATAATCTTAACTGAATTGCACCATAAGAAAAAGCAGAACATACCAAAGTGAAAACAGCATATATACAGGCTATCATTGCATTTATCGCAACTATTTGTATTTTTCTTTTCATATCTCAACCTCACTTCTTTATTCATTATACCATATTTTTATATTTCTTTAAAAAAAGCTTTTCATTTATTCTTCCATTAATTAAACTATATTTAAAGATAGGAGGAATCATTATGACAACGCTTTATGTTTCTGATTTAGATGGTACACTATTAAATTCCAATCAGACATTATCTCCCTTTACCATCCAGACAATCAATCAGCTTGTTAGTGATGGCATGTTATTTTCTTATGCAACTGCCAGATCTTATCAGACAGCTAAGAAAGTCACACAAGGATTACAGGCGCCTTTTCCTTTAATTGTTTATAATGGTGCATGTGTGAGAGATAATGTATCAGGTGAGATCTTATTATCACATTGTTTCCAAGAAGATATTCATCTGCTTTTAGATCATTTTTTAAACAATCATCTTTATCCTATTGTCTATGCGTTTATTGACGGTGAAGAAAAATTTTCTTTTATTCCAGAAAAATGCACACCTGGAATGCTTGAATTTATTGAGTCTAGAAAAGGTGATCCACGTATCAGAATCATCCATCATCCCAAAGACTTTTATGTTGGTCAAATTTTTTATGTCACATTGATTGATGAAACAGATAAGCTTAAACCGTTTTATGAATATTATCAAAAACAATATCATTGTTTATTCCAAAAAGATATTTATACAAATCAACAATGGCTTGAAATTATGCCTCATGGGACATCTAAAGCACATGCTATTGAACAATTAAAACATATTTATCATTATGATCGTCTTGTTGTTTTTGGAGATGGCGAAAATGATATAGAAATGTTTCAATTAGCGAATGAAGCTTATGCAGTAGATAATGCACATGAAAAATTAAAAGCGATTGCTACTCAAATCATCCCTTCCAATGATCAAGATGGGGTTGCTCAATTTTTAAAAAAGACATATCAAAAGCTATAATATGATTTCACATTATAGCTATACATAGATAATCTTCACTTCAGATAAATTTATTTTTCCTTTTAAAATCATTGTATGTTCAACAATATTATGATCAAACATTTCCATATCAATATATGATAGTACACTATCTGTACAATTCTTCACTTTCCATGTCTTTGGAATATAAAGTTCTAACATGGCACAGCTCATATAAAGATAACAATTGATCTCCTGTCCTTTTATATCAGCCTGATCAAAATAAATCTTCATCATTCCTGCTCTATTGGTAATGGTTATATATTCCATATTTTGTGAGTCAATATAACGAATACAGCTTCCAAAGCTTTCTTTAATATCAACATGCCCATCTTTTACAGTTTTTTTATCTTGAATATCCTGTGCGTAATGGGTATGTTTTTTTGATGATGGAAATAATATATGACAACCTATACTTGCTAATAAGGCAGCTATTAAGACTGTCCAAGGCGTAATGGCTTCTAAACCAAGTGGCTCATCATAAATGATGATTAAAAACGCTATTGAAAACAAGAATCCTGTTGCACGTTTATGTAATAAACTAGATAAAGCAGATACACCAAAAAAAACTGTCAGTAATAAAGTCCATATACTCATATGTATATTCACAAGACCTAATTGTGTCACAATCAATAAGACTGCCAAAGCAATAAACAAAACACCCCAAAACATTTTACTTTTTTTCATCTTATAACCTCTTTTCCTCTAATCTTATTTTTAGTGGTTTATAATAATGTCTAGATACATACACTTGCTTATGTGTATCTTCAAATTCAATAAGACATGGACTAGATATTGTTTTATGAATAGCATATATTTTCTTGACATTCAAAATAGTCGACTTTGATATTCTCATAAAATTTCCTGGTAACATTTCTTCAAGTTCATACAGTTTATATTTAATCTGATACATATCATTTTTGGTATGGGCATGAATATGATGATCACTGGTTTCAAAAAATAAAATATCGTCCAATGATAAATAATATTCTACTTGACCTTTATAAAAAATCATTGTTTTTGAACTTTTAGACATATCATGAATCACTTCTTGTATGCGTTGCACTTTTTCATTCAAAGATGGAGCTTTAATAACCACTTCTTCTTCCTGTAAACTCTCATCTATTTCTATTTTGACTTTCATATCTAATCTCCTTTGATATCTTTACTATAATAAGAAATACCAAAAAGTAAATACTCCTAGCCTAAGTGGTTCATATGTCAAAGTAAGTGGTCAAAAAAAGGTATGTATCATGAAATGATATATACCTTCTTCATCCTATAATTCTTCACCGTTTGTTTCGATGACTTTTTTATACCAATAATAAGAATCTTTTGGAATTCTATTCAATGTTCCAGAATTTTCATCTTCTTCTCTATCAACATATACAAATCCATAACGTTTCTGATATCCATTTAACCAGCTTAATAAATCTGTATATGACCATGTACAATAAGCCAAAACTCGACATCCATCATCAATAGCTTTCTTTAATTCTTCAATATGTGCTTTTAAATAAGCAATACGATATGGATCATGAACCTGTCCATCTTCAACCTTATCAAAAGCTCCTAAACCATTTTCAGAAATAACAACAGGTAAATCATAACGTGAAGTAATATCACGACAGCACATTCTGATTCCCATTGGATCTATTGTCCAATCCCAGTCAGTTGTTGGCAAGAAATCATTTGCCGGATTCTTATATAATCCTGGTACACCTTGAACTTGAGCTGTTCCTTTTTCACCTGTGTTGTTCATTGTATTCGTCATACCAACACCATTGATATCATTATATTCAGCAACACATGTCTGATAATAATTGACACCCATAAAGTCAACTAATGCAGCAGCTTTTTTCAAAATGTCTTCATCGCCATCTTCCATTTGTGGAGTGACTCCTTGACTTTCTAAATATGCCCAAGCACTTCTTGGATAACGTCCATAAGCATAGATATCCATCCACCAATAATTTTGTAAATCATCATAATCAGCTTTAGCCATCGCATTTTCAGGTTTTCTATCATATGCATAACATGGACTGTAAGCAAATGAAGCTCCTACTTTGGCGTCAGGATACATTTCTTTTAAAGCCAAAACTGTCTTTGCATGTGCCATATTGGCATGATGGTTAACCTGATAGAATGTTTTCATATCATTTTCTTTTCCTGGTGGATGCATTCCTTTTAACCATCCAAATGATGTAAAGATATTTTGTTCGTTCATTGTAATCCAATATTTAACACGATCTCCATATCTTTTGAAAAGTGTTGTTGCATAGTTTACATAATCATCAACAATCTGACGACTTTCCCATCCATGATATTGATCTTCTAAAGCTTGAGGCATATCCCAATGATAAACTGTCACCATAGGTTCAATGCCATATTTTAATAATTCATTAATTAAATTATCATAGAATTGAAGCCCAGCCTCATTCACTTCACCATTTCCATTTGGATAGATTCTTGTCCAGGCAATAGAGAAACGATACGTTTTTAATCCCATTTCTGCCATTAATTTGACATCTTCCTTGTAACGATGATAATGGTCAACAGCTTTATCTCCTGTTGTTGCTTTAAAAGTCTTTCCTGGAATTCTTACAAACTTATCCCAATTGGAAACACCTTTTCCATCTGCGTCCCATCCACCTTCTACCTGATAAGCAGCAGATGCACTTCCCCATAAAAAGTCTTGAGGGAAACCTTTTGATTTTTCAAAATACATATAAGTCCTCCTTTTTATATATTCTCATTCATAAACTCAATTAGAGATAATGAATAGGAATCCTGTTTATCTTTTAAATCATAGAGATGTTCTTCTTTGATTGGAAACAATAATTTCTCAGAAGCATCATGATTATATAATGGAAATACCATATGGAATGGCACATCCTGATCATTTTTAGAATGAATATAAACTGTTGGAATCTGATTTTTCTTAACCAGTTCTACAGTATCTAATTTTTTAATATCTAGCTTTAACTCATCTTTCACGACTTTTCTAATCATCATACCCGCTAAATATTTCGTTACTTTCATCTCTTTTTGACATTTCAATGTCAAATAGTGATAAACATTGTCATAAGCTCCTTCACTGATAATCAAATCTACATTCTTTAATTTACCAAGTCCAGAAGCATTTAAAATCGTATTTGCTCCCATTCCTTTTCCATACATAATCAAATGATGCTGATCTCCATACTTCTGTAATAAATACGTATTGAAATACATTAAATCAAAAACATCACGATAACCAAAACCACGAATATATCCATCACTTAAACCATGAGCATGTGCATCAATCATTAAAATATTATCATTTTCAAAAACGCTTTCTAAATATTCAACAGTCTGTGTTAAAGACTTCGCTGATGCCATTAATGCATGCAAACAAACAATTGTTCTTGTCGCATTTGGTTTTTCTATCAGATAAGCTTGAAGATATAAACCTTTATGATTTTGTATTTTGACTTTTTGAGCATTGATTTTTTCATACCAGTTTCCTTGATCTTCTTTATTTAAATGTTCACGATATAATACCTTTTTAGCAAACTGATTAGCTAAAGCTAAGCTTGCTGTTAGGGTAGAAGCTGTTAAAGTAGAAGCAACTGCTGTTGTAATGGCTACCTTCTTTTTCATTTATACCACTCCTTAAAATTATCCATTAATAATCTATTAATATTTGTAACCTGTTCAAATGAACTGAGGCGATAACTTTCATTGTCCATTCTTGCTGCAAAATACTGTATAGCTGTCACCAATTCATCTCTCACTTTTGGTTTCATGTTATCTGGGAAAGATTCAATTGGAAAACAAGTAAAGACAAAGGTATTATAATCTCTATGGAATAAATCCAGTAAGATCTGATATCCTTCTGCTTGAATAATAGAATTTCCTAATGCCAGATCCAAATCATGATTTGCAAAAGTTAACATATAATGAATAATATTACGCAACACATTCATTAAAACTTCATAATAATGATCATAATCACTATAAAAAATATAGTAAATATACGAAAAAACAAGATTCCCCTGATTTTCATCTTTCTTTTTATCAACCAATACAAAATCTTTCTCTATTAATGTAAATTCATCTTTAAATGTATCTATAATAGCTTTTGTCACATGGTATTGTGATAAAACCATTGATCCAAAATCAGTCATAATAGCAAATGTAAATCGTGAATTTAAGCATAGTGTACGAATAGCCTTAAAAAGTTCATCAGGAACATTCTTATAAAATTTATCTAAATGGCGATAAACAATGCGTATGATTTTTCTAATATAATAAAGATGATATTGATATTCAGTATCTAAATATTTTGAATTGGTACCATCCCACTCATATTGATATAGCACAGATTCAAATAAAAGATTCAATGAATCAATAAAGTTTTTATAATTCTTATGCTTCAAATTCATCTTTAAACATGGTAAGAAAATTTTATAGAAATCATCCATTGTTTGTTGGTTAATTCCATGATGATACTTCATATAACTTAAAATATCACAGAAATCAATAGGCGCTAAGATATTCAGTTCACTTGATACTGTTTTGATAAAATTTTCATACAATGAATAATGCAAAACACGTTTATATCCTAGTTTTGCTAGTATTCTTGAAAGAGCATCTTTAACAATATAAAGCTTTTCCTGTTCATGTAGATCTTCTGAAAAAGTATACGTAATTTCATCCTGACAATGAATTTCAACAAAAATATCAATTTGTCTAAAATTCTGATCCAACATATAATAATGAACTTTAAACGTATGTTCTTCGGTGCGATAGCCACTATGATAACGATATTTTCCTACATACTGTGATTGATGATCAGCCATAAATTTTTCCATGACTGCTTTATCAAACGTCATATTTTATCCTCCTTTATGAGCTTTTTGAAAACGTGGTAAAAACTGATTACGTACATACTGCACGGCAATGTAACGTATATTTTCTTTAGAAAAATCTCCTCCTATAGATAATGAAGTATCCATAATTTCTTCAGTCAATAAAGTTAATTCATGATCTGATAATTCTATTTTTTCCAAAGCAATAGTTGTTCTTACAATTTCTTTACAATCATCTATATAATTCTTTTTATCTATATCTGTCACATGTTCCATATTTTAACACTCCTCTTATTCATCATTATAACATGATTATATGTCTTTTTTATAGACAATTCTGTCTTTTTTTTAAGTCATTTTATGATGCTTTTCTTCATCATTTCTCATATAAAAAGATAGCTCTGTTCTATCTTCTCTACATCTCTTTTTCACACAGCTATCTTAAAAAAGTTATGTCTTCAGTTATGGATAAACCTAAGTTTTCTAAATGTTGTCGGGCCTGATGATACGTTTTCATATCCAGTAAAGATTGGCTTTCATGAGCATCTGTTCCAATAATGATACGATTGCCCACCTCTTTAGCTATTTTGAAAAAAGTATCATTAGGATAATGACGATGTGTTTTATATCCTAACAAATTAAATTCTAATGGTAAATTCATTTCCTTTGCCTTGATACATAATCTAAGCATTTCCTGCTTATAGAATGGATCCGATGTATCATAACGTGCCAAATCTGGATGTGCCACATAACTATATAATCCAGTTTCCATAGCTTTTATGCAGCTATCAACATATTGAGATAATTGTGATTTTGTAAGAGGATGTCCAAAATATATGCCTGTTTCATCACTGCCATCATAATGATGACCTAAAATAATATAATCAATAGGATATTGTTTTAACATGTTTCTTAAACCATCCATATATTTTTCAAAATATTCACATTCTAATCCTATTTTAATAGAAATTTGATGCTTATATTTTTCCTTTAATTTTAATAAAGTTGATACATAATCATCAATCTCATAGGCTTCCATACGCATCGTTGGATGAAATGAGGAATCATAAATCCAAGGGGTATGATCACTAAATCCAAGTTCTGTATAACCAGATTGAATAGCTGATAGAATATAATCTTCTTCACTATCTATAGCATGTTGACAACGTCTTGTATGAGTATGATAATTCTTCACTATGACTCAGCTCCTTTTCTTGATAATTATAGCGTATTGCCTATAATTTTTCTATGATTATTGTATAACTCCATTTTTAATTCAAACTGGCAAGATTGAATTAATAGATAATTTTATAAAAGTAGCTCTAAAAACTACAAACCATTTTAGAGCTATCATATTTCATATTTAATTTTATCTTCATCACAATCATGACTCATTTCATAATCAATCAACTTAAACAGACTTCTAAAATTTAATATTTCAGACTCATGATTGACTTTACTAATTAAATCATTACGACTTCTTGTTTAAATATTCTTCTTTTGTATTCAACAATTCTTGCTTTTATTCTTCTGTATCTTTTCAACTACCACTTTTATAGGTGTTATTTCTAAAAAACACTATTTTCTTATCAATCATGTTTTTTAGAGTATTATACTCAATGCCAAAAACATACTGCGAGAAATCCTCAAGATTTTCATGGCTATAGACATTCAAATTCATACTTTTTAGTTCATAAAATACTGCAAACTGTTTATATCTGAGATCTGATATATATTCGCATCTTATAATTACATACATATCATCAAAGATGTCCTTTTTGACTTCGTGCTTCGTCATAGACCTCTAGTACTCCTTCCATCTCCTGGGTATTAACAATATCCCCATTTTCCTGATCGTGCAGATAGCATTCCATCGTATACTTATATCGTCCTTCACTCAGCAGATAGTATGGTGTAAATCCCGTAATGCTTTCTCCAGGCTTAAGTATCTGTGATTCGTATAGTACTCTTCCATCTTCTAAGGTAATCTTATAGCTGATATCATATGGATTTCCTTCCACGTTGAACAACCATGTTACTGTCTGTGGGTTCTTTAGATTCCATCTCAGCTCTGTATAGTCTGGTATCGAATAGCTTCCCTGCTCTACATTCTCAAAGCTATCTGGCATCTGCACTATAACAATATCGTCTTTCGTGATTGTTGGTAATGTTGAATGATACCATCTGATTGCTCCCCAGAGAAGACCTCCACATATCAGCAAGGTCCCCATCAGCAAAGCCATTATCTTCTTCCAGCTGTACTGATATACAACTATGTTACATTTCTGACCATTATCACTGATGCATGACAGATACCCTTTACATTTCTGAAAGAACTTTCTTTTCTTTGAAACAGGTGTGATATGCAAGCGATAATTCTCATCCATGACATAGTCATTTGTCTCAAGATTGTTCCCTGGTCGTATCTCTCCAACTGTTTCATCATTGCTCTTCTTCTCCAGTATCCATTCATGTCCCTGTCTGTCTCTATATATCTGATGCGTCTCTCTGCTTCCTTCCTTAGCATCTGTCTCTCTATATCTATATATCATATTACCTAACTATCAGTGTCGCTTCCAGCTCTCCTGCATTGAATGCTGCACTGCTTTCTCCTGTATCATCTTTCAGTGCTGAAGAAGCAACATGAATGGTTATTGGATACTCTCCAGCTTCAAATGTTCTGTACATATTAAATTCTCTAACTCCATATCCAGGTTCAATGACCTTTGATTGATAGATTTCTTCACCTGTTTCTGTCAGTGTAATCGTATAGGTCAAATTCACTGCATTTCCATCAACGTTCAGTAGTAGTTGTTCCACATGCGTACTTCCTACATCAGCATACACCGTTGTGATTCCTGGCAACCTAATGTTCTCTGGATTGGGATTGTACATCTCGCCAGCTGCTATCTTGATAGGTGTATCATCAGACGGCATAGCTGCCTGAAATATAAAATACAGTGATGTACCCAAAAGAGCCACAAGGATGAGAATCAGACACACAATCTTCGAGACTGAACGACCCATGATTCTCAAATAATCAATCGTATCATCCTCATTCCTGCATGGAAGATAGCCTATGACCTTGTCAAAGAAACCAATCTTTCTTTTCGGTGGTTCAACAACCAATGTTTCGTCTCCATCATATAGTACATCATCCGTATTCAGACGATTCTTTTTTCTGACCTCTCCAACAGGAGACACATCAATCTTTCGTACATACCCCCACTTAACACCATGATCATCTCTGAACATTCCATCCGTCTGTTCAGGGTTTATATATTCATATCTCATACTATTCCTCCTCAACAATCAGCACGGCATCCAGCTGTCCGGCATTGAATGCAGCACTCGTATCACCATCATAGTCATCCATAGCTGAAGACGCTACATGAATTGTAATAGGATATTCTCCTGACTCAAAGCTACGATTCATATCAAACTCTCTGACACCATATCCAGGTTCAATAACCTTTGACTGATAGATTTCCTCTCCCGTATCAGTCAGCGTAATGGTATAAGTCAGATTCACTGCATTCCCTTCCACATTTAGCAAAAGCTGTCGCACACGTGTATTTCCTGCAGTCGCATGAACCTCTGTAATTCCGGGAAGACGAATGTTTTCTGGATTGGGATTCGACATCTCTCCACTGGCAATCTTGACAGGATCATCAACTGGTCTGTTGGCCTGTCCAAGCCACAGTCCTCCAAAGAAGATTGTCAGCAGCAAACACAAGAGGATGGTCACTGCCAGAAAACGACCATGTTTCTTCCTGACAACACGGACAAAGCAATCCTCCTCATCCAGTGGAATATAACCAACGACATGCTCCTTACTGTTCTCTTTGCTGCTGTAGGGACGAAGAAAATGTTCCTCTCCATCTTCCCCAATAAGGACAAGACTGTCATCCGTATTTTTAGGAGACAAATCGCCTAGAATACGATAGCCTCCGTTTGGATAGAGTTCCTGCATCTCATTTATAGAGATATAGTTCCATGCTTGTTTTTTATCATCCCTGAAAACCTTGTTACACTCAAAACTTCCAACATGAAAAGCCATTCTACACACATCCTTTCTTATATATCATCATCTATTCTGTTCAATTATTCCTATCCATTTATAACCATCCATGATACATGGATGGTTATAAATGAATCACAAGGGATATCATAATACCCCTTGTATTCATATATTACTTCTTCCCTTATTGATCAGAGAATTTCCAAGTTAAAGTCTGTGTATATGTCTTTCCATCTTCAGCTCCAGTTTTATCTGTAAGCCATGCTTTGATAGATAATTCATTATCTGGATCTGCTGCCATTGTTCCAATTGTTGTGTCTTGATCTGTTCTAAATTGTGAAGATGCACCACTTCCTAATGTCATAACAACATTTTGCTGAGCATTTTGACCGTCTTTCATTTGGATACCAGTACTTCCAACTGTGTTTGCATGAGTTGCTAGTTTGACTGTTACTGTTTCAGCTCCAGTATAAGTATCTTGTGTTCCACCAGCACTTTTTTTTGTATTCAATAATGTGAAAGGCATATTAATACCTGAATCATAGCTTACTGTTGAATCGTTTAATACAACCTTTACTGGATAATCTACTGTCCAATCTGCTAATGTTCCATCTGGATTCTGTCCTGTTGATTGTCCTGGAGTATATTCAAAGTTTGTTGCTCCTCCAGCTTCAGCAGCAAATACGCTGTTTCCTGCCAATGATGTTACTGTCATTGCGCTTAATAATCCTAATGCCAATAATTTTGTTACTTTCATCTCTTTCCTTCTCCTTTTCATCATTAATTTCTATGTCTGAGACAAAATATCTATTTTATCTCATTCAAGTCTTTATTTCCCATACTAATGCTATATCCTAATTTAATATTTGATATAGACAGCACATAAACTTGAATCAATAACTAATTACTTGAAAAATTCCAAGTTACTGTCTGATAATAGCCTTCTCCATCAACTGCTCCAGATTTATCATATAGATACGCATAACCTACACAAGTTTTATTATTACTACTTAACGATCCAAAATTCTCACTATAGTTGTTAGATGTACTATTTGCTTTAAATTGGATGTTATCAATATTACCAAATCTTTGTGCTAGTCCTATTACCATTAAGACATCATTGTGAAGACTATTTCGGTTATCTCTCATCTGCAAACGTCCTCTAAAATTACTGCTATAAATATCATCATGATTCTTGACTCTTAGATTAACAGTACTAGATCCAGTATATGAATTGTTTGGATTATTTGTATCTTCTAAAGAGAAAGTCATTTTCTGACCTGTTTCTTTTGATATATTTGAATCATTTAATACAACTTTTACTGGATAGTCCACTGTCCAGTCTGCCAAAGATCCATCAGGATTCTGTCCTGTTGACTTTCCTGGCAAATAAGAAACTATCGAACTTCCACCACCCTCAGCTGCAAAAACCATATGACTAGAACCTGTAAACAGGGTTGCAGCTACAATTAGAAAGCATAAAACTTTTTTTAACATGTTTTATCAGTTCCTTTCTCCTATTGATCAGAGAATTTCCAAGTTAAAGTTTGTGTATATGTCTTTCCATCTTCAGCTCCAGTTTTATCTGTAAGCCATGCTTTGATAGATAATTCATTATCTGGATCTGCTGCCATTGTTCCAATTGTTGTGTCTTGATCTGTTCTAAATTGTGAAGATGCACCACTTCCTAATGTCATAACAACATTTTGCTGAGCATTTTGACCGTCTTTCATTTGGATACCAGTACTTCCAACTGTGTTTGCATGAGTTGCTAGTTTGACTGTTACTGTTTCAGCTCCAGTATAAGTATCTTGTGTTCCACCAGCACTTTTTTTTGTATTCAATAATGTGAAAGGCATATTAATACCTGAATCATAGTTTACTGTTGAATCGTTTAATACAACCTTTACTGGATAATCTACTGTCCAATCTGCTAATGTTCCATCTGGATTCTGTCCTGTTGATTGTCCTGGAGTATATTCAAAGTTTGTTGCTCCTCCAGCTTCAGCAGCAAATACGCTGTTTCCTGCCAATGATGTTACTGTCATTGCGCTTAATAATCCTAATGCCAATAATTTTGTTACTTTCATCTCTTTCCTTCTCCTTTTCATCATTAATTTCTTTCTCTTTGGAACATCTATTGATATTCCTCTTCTTTTTTTCTTTTATATAGAATAATCATAATAATCAGGAGTGCACCACTCATCATAAATAAATTTCCTGTCATCTCATGACTCATATCTCCCGTTTTTGGTATACTTCCAGTTTCTACTGGATTTGTAATCACAGTGTTTGATGCTGTATAGCTGACTTCTGTCGCTCCTCCTGAACCGACTGTTCCTGAAGCATATGCATAAGTTGTATGTGGCATCAATGTCAATCCACAAACCATTAATGCTATCAACAATTTTCTCATGGAGTTGCACCTCCTGAAGAAATCTCTTTTCTTATAAACTTGAATGATGTATATCCAATAAATTGTGTCTTACTTGTCAGATTTTCAGGTCTCTGTGCCTTCATTCCAAACCTTATTGATGCTGGTATGATTTCATCGTTTATAGATACTTGATTATAGCTGATACTTCCAAGAACCTTATCTGCAGTAGTTATATCAGTATATCCTAATGTTGAATCATATTTCATATAAGTCGCATTGATTGTTTTGCTTGTACCAGCTTGAGTTAATACTGAATATGGATGATCTGTTGCATCTATATTTGTAGCTGCAACCTCTACTGTATAATAGTAGTCATGCTGTGCATTATTATCTGCACCAGCGATTCGAGTGACTGAAATCTTTGTATCAGGATCTTTATTGACCAACTGTCCATCATTGCTTGCATCATCTACCAATTTAACATCTGAGATTGTGAACATAGATTCAGGGAGAGAACCATCTACGTCCTTCTGAATCAGACGAATTGTTGTTGTGACTGATGGGACATTTTGATTAGTATCATTTAGACTAATAGTATCAGTTCCTGCATCATTTATATCTGCATAATTCTTTGATGATTGATTAGAGTCTGTCCAAGCCATAATCTTCCATTGAGCTCCATCTTCCCATGTTTTCTGAATCCAGTTAGTGGATGTACTACTTCCATCATTGTTTAGTAATTTATATGTAACTGTAAATGTACCATCAAAGTTTCCATTAGAATCTATATTTTCTTTTAATTCAACTGGAAGAGTCAATTTCGGCTTGTTTGTACTATTTTCCAACGCTTCGCTATCAGGAGTTGTTCTATTTGCCCAACGATAGAATTGATTTTTACTTCCTGTTGCACCAGATCCATTCTTCTTATAAAGAGCGACCTTGATTTTTGGTTCTATTTCATCCCATAACATTTTTGAATAATCAACTGTATTACCATCATTATCTACAAGCTTGAATGTTGCACTAATTGTATAGTTTTCTTTATCAAAGATAATTTTAGTAGCTGTTTCATTAGTAATAGAATTATCGTCAACATTAGATACAACTTTAGGTAGCTCTGACAAAAATGTGACTTTTACAGTCTTATCAATAGTCATTCCATTGTTTTGAAAGCGGATAGTTATATTATCAGTAGTTCCTGGCTTATTCATTAAGTTTATAATCTTTTGATGATCATTTCCATCTCCACTGATAGTTGTTGCTACTGCCGTTCCTGTTCTTGCTAGATTTGTCCAATTAGCGTCTGCTGTTTTAAAAACCGAAACATTAGCCGCATCTGCAATTTTTCGGTAGAATTCAGCTTTATTATTACTATTTGAAAATCCTTCAAAATCTTCAAGACTTAACTCAACCTTAGGCTCTAGATAGAATTCATACCCACTTTGAACTAAAACATTATCGCTTTTCCAAATAACACGCTTTGTTGATGCTTTTGATCTATCTTGATTTCCCGTATATGTCGTAAGCTTTGATTCATCATTAAACGCGGAATCATATAAAGAATATGTTACGATATAACGAGCTTTATTTTGAAGCGTAATACTTGAATTGTTAACATTCCCACCAGATGTTGCGTTACCATTATTACTTAAAATTTGATCAAAAGTTTTGTATTCATAACTCTGTGTTTGTTGATCACTAGGGATGTAATTTACTTCCGCCTGTTCAGAGCTATACCATACTTTCAATCCATAGGATACTGCGTCTATATTGTCACTTGTTTTGTTTCCATACAAAACGTTTGTACCATTAGAACTAATAACTCTAGCAGTGTTTGTATCTATATTGTTTGCCCTAACATCTTTTGGATCAGAGAAGAAAGTAACTCTATTACTGTTTTCTTTGACCCATGGAAGATTAAATGATGCTGTTGAACCACCACGACTAACTGATATAACTGTTTCACCTTTAAACCAGAATTGCTTATTTGTATAATCAGTTACATCCAACGTATTAGGAAGTTGAATAACTATTCTCCATCTTAATGGTTCATTTCCATTAGAAATTATTCTATTTGGACTATTACTCTTACTGCATGGTATCCAGTCCGCTCCACCATTAACCGAATAGTAATAACTTATATTTATTGCTCCAATAGAGGAAACATCCAACGCTGAGGGTACATCAATCGAGGTGCCATTTGAATCCACAAACTGTAGATCTCTAAAGGACAAGTTGGTCAATGTAATATCTCCATTAGTCATTGCCGTCTCATTAAACAGAGCACTGATATCCGCCTGATTCTGAATAATGATTTTATCCCCTTCTAATGGAAAGTATTTACGTTTGTTTTTCTTATTAATTTCTGAATCACTTCCATCAACATAACCATTTTTATATGCCTTAATTGACGTAATCCCCTCATTCAATGAACCTTGATTATCGCTCATAAAAACAACCTGATTAGTAAGATTATCCAAATTTGGTTGTGAATAAACACCTTGAATTGTCAGTTCCATTTGTCCACGACCTATGTCACTTGTATTGGCGTCAGTAGCTCCATTAAAAAAGCCACTAGTCCCTGCAGCTGAAAATCTTGTATGATGCTGATATATTGCACTAAAGGAAGTTGCAACCAAATAATCCTTATTTCGATATGATTCAGGAAGTGTATATCTTACAGTATAATCCCATGTTCCTGTATTTGCTCTTCGTAAACCAAAAAACATTTCTCCTGTAGCTACCTTATATTCAATCTTATAATTATAAAAATTATAATTATTATTATCAAGATTTCCTCTTCCAAAAATAAATCGTCGCGTACTCGAATTACTTGAGCTATTTACATAGCCATCTGAACCAGTAACAGAAATTCCAATATGTGGATTGCTTGCTACATTTGGCGAGTAATACTTTTCATAAAAATTCGTATTTGTTCCTGATCCAAATCCTAATCCTTGCAGATCACTAATATCCATTTTATAATCTCCTACTCTCTGAAGCTCATTATTTGGATTCAAAACAGAAAAACTTGAACCATTATTACCAGTAATAGATGAATAACCATTCTGATGACCAACATCATATTCCATAACTATTGCATTTCGAAACGCTCCATAGGCTCCTAAACGTTGTACGGCGCTTAAACCATTTCCTGAATTTTTGATAATAATATCACGTTGATTTGCTGGCAATAAAGAAATTGTCAATCCTCCATCAGCTCGTAAACCATTATTTGCACCAATTCCAGCATAGCCATCTACTGCTCCTTCAGAAGATGAATCTAAATATCCAAAATCATTACCTATCTTCATTGTTCCTCCCAAAGCAAAATCTTTTCTAAGATTAACAGTAATGTCCGAAAATCCTTGAGAGTATTGAATCCAATTATAAGTACTATAATGAAGATTATAATATCCCCAACGGAACGTAGGTGTTGATGAATTCGTTGCTAAAGCATAACCATTACTAGTAGTTCGATAATTAGTAGTGTAACCATTTGTATTTAAAGATTGATTATTTCCACTATAATTCATACCAGCTGTTGATCCCCAATATGTTGTATAAGTATTAAATCTTTCTCGTGTCCAATTAAGTCTTGATCCGTAAAAATCATACTCAGTATCCCATCCGGCCCCATCCATAGCATATGTACTAATATCAGAATGTGTTTCTATAGATTCTGAACCTGCTGTAATGCTATTAATTGCACTTTGTGTTTCTTCAGGTACATCTTGACCGACCTCTTCACTATGTGATTTTTTTTGTTCTACAGTTGATTGCACCTTTTCTTCTGCTACAGGTAGTGTAACTGTCAATGTCAACTTTTCGCTCTTTTTCACTTCTTGTACTTCCTTGGCTACTTCGTCTATTGACTTTGCTTCTGTCTGTGTTTCACTCGTGTTTTCAACATCGACATTTTCTTCTATTTTAGTTACCGTCGTTATACTTTCTTTTTCTGTACTCTGCTGTGTTGGTAATGTTGGGAGATTCAGATTAACCTTTGCCTGTTTATCTTCCGGTATTATCTCATAGATAACTTCAAAACTGTAGTCTCCACTTCCTGTGATGGAATAGCTGACTTCATCAGCTGAAGCGGTGCTCCCATCCGGCAGTATGACACTGCTAATTTCGTAGTCAGGAAGAAGTTCTGTCACATCTCCTTTGATAATGCCTGATGTTGATGTCAGACTATCTGCATATAATCGATATCCACTCTCTGCCGTAATGCTCTGGTTAGTCATAGCATATGCCTGTATTCCTTCACTAGATATTCCTAACATCAATGCTGTCAACAATCCTAATGACATAAATCTTTTTCTCTTTTTCAAACTTTAGCCTCCTTTCTTTATTTTTATTTTAAACAAATTGATCAAGTGTGATTGACTGCAATCTTGCTTCTACTAGATCCTGCAATTCACAAAAGCACTTCCTTACCTTGCATACCTCTGTATGATTTCTTGAACATTCTCTAACATCCTTCAAACATGCGTTAATATGCATTTCCTTTGTAGTCCACGAAATGACATCATACATAGTGATATGCTCTAGGCTTTTCGCTAACATATAGCCTCCAAATTTCCCTCTTGTACTTTTTAGAATTTGATTTCCTGTTAGTTCTTTCAACAAGTAGGAAGTTTCTCTTTCTGGTATCTTTATTGCTTTACTTATTTCTCCTGTACTACGTGCCTTTTCCTGCATAGCCAGATGCAATAGAATACGGATTGCATAGTCAGTCGATTTATTGAGCTGTATAATCTCCCTCCTCTCTAAAGAGCAGTATGACTGTGCTAATATATCGAAATTTTTTACAACATAATATAAATTATGTTGTATATAAAAACACGATTACTCTTCATTTTTTAAAAAATGAAATAATCGTGTTGCTTTTTTGTACACTTTTTTAACTTTTTTGACATTTTCAACAAAAAAATTCTTTTTTTGTTGACAAAAATTGGAAAAATAATGTATAAAGAAAGTGTAAAGAAATTAAAAAAGAGATTTTATGACTGCATTTTTACAACATAATTTATATTATGTTGTTTTTTTATATGATGAGATTCATATCTTCAATGTCTCTGTAATGTTTTTTACTATCCTCCATGATGTAAATACGTGTTGTTTCAATACTTGTATGTCCTAATAAGTCTGCTAGCTTTGATAAATCTTTTTTTAAACTATAATAAGATCTAGCAAATAAACGTCTTAAATTATGTGGAAACACCTTACTAGACTGAACTTGAGCTTTTTGACATAATTGTTTCATACATCTCCAAATACTAATTCTATCCATTGGCTTTCCAGTCTTTGTCACAAATATTTTACCTTTTTTAATCTTTTTTTGTTGGATATATATTTTCATTTTTTGAATTAATTTCTTAGAAAGAAATATTGTACGTTCTTTCCCTTTATTAAATACTTCAATTTCTCCACTCTTGTAATTTTCAACAGTAATATATTGAAGTTCACTTACACGCATACCAGTAGAACAAAGTGTTTCCATAATAAGCTGCAATCTTACATCATCATGAGCTGCATGAAGAAGTCGTTTATATTCATTCTTTGTAAGATTTTTATTTTCATTAATAAAAATTTTCTTTTGAATACGTAATACTTTTACTTTTAAATCTCTTCGCTCTATATAATCAAAAAATGAATTTAATGCTGTTAGCATAGAATTAACTGATCTAGGTGCATATTTTTTCATTAGAAAATTTTTGTATTCTCTTACAATTTTTTTCTCTAAAGATCTCTCATTCAAAAATTCCAAAAAAACATATAAATCTCTTTGATATTTAATAATCGTATTTTGACATTTTTCATTTTCACATAAATAATCTATAAAATTTTCAATCATTTCTTTATTCATATATTCATCTCTCCAATCTTTTTCAATTTTATAATATTAATATGTTTTTTTAATGAATAATTATTTATAGTGTATCCAATTCACTAAATACACATACAAAAAAAGGACAGTTTGAATGAGTAAACATTCAAGACAGTCCTTTATTCATAATCACATGTATAACCGCGCATATCTAATTCTAATTTTTCTACCTGCCAATCTTTCAACAAATCACCAAGCTCTTCTTTCATTCTTACAACACCTTTTTTATCACTTTCTCTAATCAAGGCCATAATCGTTGGACCAGCCCCTGATAAATAGCATCCCAGTACATATTCATCCTGTTCTAAAACAGACATAATTTCATCATATCCCTGAATCAAAGTTCCACGATAAGGTTGATGCAGGCGATCCTTAAAACCAAGTTTAAGTCCATCATCATATCCATTGATTAAAGAGGCAACCATTAATGCTAAATGAGAAACATTCGCAATAGCATCCTGACGAGGCAACTGTTGTGGTAAAACAGCACGAGATTTTTCTGTTGATAAAGTAAATGGAGGTATGAAAGCAACAAAACGATAATCATGTTTGACAGGAATATTCAACGTTGTGACATGTTCTTCATTCATGACTGATACTGTCAATCCACCAAAAATGGCTGGTGCTACGTTATCTGGATGGCCTTCTATTTGCGTTGCCAGTTCTAATATTTCCTGTCGATCTTCACTACGATCCATGAACGCATATGCACCGACAATACCTGCAACAATACATGTTGAAGAACTTCCTAAACCTCTTGTATAAGGGACATCTCCACTACATTCAATACGTAATCCTTGAAACTGCAATCCACAAGCTTTTGCACCTTCAACAAATGCCCGATAAGTTAAATTGTCCTGATTACAGAATTGTTGCGGACAGCCCGTAATTTCTAAGCCCTGATCCAGCAATTCAAAAACAAATGTATTGTATAATGTCACAGCAAGACCTGCAACATCAAATCCCGGTCCTAAGTTAGCACTTGTCGCCGGAACTCTCACTTTGACTTTCATAATGACATCTCCTTTATTTTTTGAGAAATCTCATGAATTATATCATCTTTATCAATAACTTTTTGATGTAAAATTTCTTTTTGATCAAGTTGAACTAATGGCTTTGGAATATCAACACCTGTTTTTTCATAAACAGCTTCAATCGCTTGATATTCAGATAAGCTTTGATCTGTTAAAGCTTTATAAACAGAATCAGCAAATTTATATGGTGAAGCTGTCGCTAAAATAATTGTCTTTGTTTCATCTCCCGAAGTCTTTTGATATTCTTTATAAACGCCATAACCAATAGCAGTATGTGTATCTAAAAGATAACCTGTCTGTTCAAAACATGTTTTGATTGTATCTAGTACTTCATCTTCATTAAGCCATCCTGCCTTAAATACATCCTGTATCTTTTCTAGTAAATCAGATGAAATTTCATAAACACCATTTTGATTCAAATCATCCATATATGATTTTACCTTTTGACTATCCTGTGCCATCATATACACAAGTCTTTCTAAATTACTTGAAACAAGGATATCCATGGCAGGTGCATTTGTTTTATAAAATTCACGACGTGCATCATATTTCCCAGTACGGAAAAAATCAGTCAAAATATTATTTTTATTAGACGCTACAATAAATTTTTGGATTGGTAAACCCATCTTTTTGGCTAGAACTCCAGCCAAACAATTGCCAAAGTTTCCACTTGGAATAGTGAAGTTAACACTCTCACCTAAACGAATCTCATTTTTATTAACAAGTGTCATATATGAATAAAAATAATACACAATCTGTGGAATCAAACGCCCTATATTAATAGAGTTAGCTGAAGAAAGGAAAACATGATGTTCATCACATAAATCTTTTAATGCTGATGATTGAAAAGCCTGTTTCACTGCTCTTTGAGCATCATCAAAATTTCCCTGAATTCCAACCACATCAACATTGTTTCCTGTCTGTGTTACCATTTGTTGTTTTTGAATAGGTGAAACCCCATCAACAGGATAGAAAACCTGAATATATGTTCCATCTACATCTTTAAATCCTTCTAAAGCAGCTTTTCCAGTATCTCCAGATGTTGCAGCTAAAATCATAACTTTTCTTTGTTCACCTTTTTTCTTAAGTGAATATGTCATAAAATGTGGCAATAATGATAATGCCATATCTTTAAAAGCGGCTGTTGGTCCCTGGAATAATTCAGCGATAAAAACATCTCCTGCCTGTTTAACAGGAACAACTTCCTGAGGAAATAAATTTTGTCCATAAGCTTTTTGACATAACGCTCTCATTTCTTCTTTTTCCTGTTCTCCCACAAAAGAAGTCATAATTTCAGTTGCCATGTCTACATAAGATAAATGTTGTAATGCTTTTAAATCTTTCTGATCCAATTCAAAATCAGGAACAAGCAATCCTCCATCACTACCAATTCCCTGTAAAATAGCATCACAAAAATCCAATGGTCTTTGTTGACCTCTTGTACTCACATATTTCTTTTCATTCATGATATACACCTGCTTTCCATATTTGTTACATTGTATACAATTTTAAAATACAAGTCAATATTATTAGCATATTTAAGTATAGTTCCTATTTATTTTATAAAATATCTAAAAATAACAAATATTTTATGATATTTTTAAAATATCATTTTGACTAATATTCTACAATATAATATAATAGCAATAATTATATAAAGGGGGAATCAAAAATGAGTCAAATCATTATACCAAAAGATTATCAACCACATCTTAATTTAATTGAAACTGAAGTTGCTATTAAGATGATTAAAGATACATTTGAAAGAAGATTAGCTGAACAGCTTCGTTTAACACGTGTCTCTGCGCCTTTATTTCTATTAAAAAATACTGGGCTTAATGATGATTTAAACGGAATTGAAAAACCTGTTTCATTTACTTCATTTGAATTGAATCATAATGATGAAATCGAAATCATTCATTCTTTAGCTAAATGGAAAAGAGATGCTCTTTATCGCTATGGTTTTGAACAACATACAGGTTTATATACAGATATGAATGCAATTAGAAAAGATGAAGAATTAGATAATATTCATTCTATGTATGTGGACCAATGGGATTGGGAAATGGTGATTTCCAAGGAAGATCGTACTTTAGATTATTTTAAAGCAATTGTTTCAAAAATATATAATGCTTTATTAGATGTTGAATTTCTCATGATCAGACACTATCCACAACTCGGTGAATCTATTTTGCCTGATGAAATCTATTTTATCACTTCTCAAGAGTTAGAAGATTTATATCCAGATCTTTCACCTAAAGAAAGAGAAAAAGCTATCACAAAAGATAAAAAAGCTGTCTGCATCTTACAAATTGGGGATATTTTAAAATCAGGTCAAAAACACGATGGACGTGCACCTGATTATGATGACTGGAAATTAAATGGGGATATCCTTGTTTATAACACGCAATTAGATGATGCATTAGAAATTTCAAGTATGGGTATTCGTGTAGATGAACACGCATTAAAAGAGCAATTAGAAAAAGCCAATGCAATGGAACGTTTATCTTTACCTTTCCATCAAAATGTAATCAATCATGTTCTTCCATTAAGTATTGGCGGTGGAATTGGTCAAAGCCGTTTATGTATGTTCTTTTTAAGAAAAGCTCATATTGGAGAAGTACAAGCTTCTTTATGGGATGATGAAACTATGAAATTATGTAAAGAAAATCACATTCATTTATTATAAAAAAATAAACTATAATCAATCAGATCCGGTTGATTATAGTTTTTTATGTCATCACATATTTTCTAAGATTGTTATAACATCCAATAATGATGTCAAAACACCTTGTGTCTTTTGTACATAGTCTTCACCTGGTTGCTTTCAATCTGGAATACAGTAAACAGGAATATGAGCATCATAAGCTGCCTGTATATCTGCTTCACTATCTTCTAAAACAATAGCTTTTGATGGCAAAACATTTAATCTTTCACAGGCTTTTAAGAAAATATCTGGAAATGGTTTTCCTCTTGAAACATCACTGCCACAAATCATTTCATCAAAATAATGTAAAACATCATGCTCATCTAAAATGCTATGAGCTCTTGATGACAGACTTGATGTTGCCAGCGCAATAGAATATCCATGTTCCTGTCAATACTTTAATAATTCTTGAGTTCCTTTTTTCAATTGGACACCATCTTCTTTCATATATTTCTGCTCTAAATGATGAAACAATTGGAATTTCTCCTCAATATCATAATCCAAATGATAATGTTCTTTAATAAACTGCAAAGATACATTTAACTGCTTTCCTGGATAATCCTGAATATAATCTTCCATCATAAATGAATATCCATAACTTTCAATCAGTTCCTTATAACAGCGATAAGAAATCACTTCACTATCAATCAATAATCCATCCATATCAAAAATAACTACTTTTATCATAATGATCCTAAATTTAAAAAGCGACTGAAAGTTGATTATCAGTCGCATAGTTGTTTTATGATTCAATTTTTATTTCATGTTGGACTTCGTATCCTATACATTTTGACCACTCCTTTCTGTGCGTGAAAAAAAAAGGTAGTTTTCATATTCGATTACTACCCTTAAAACTACATTTATCATATTGTTGATATCATTATTGATGTTATCAATATGATAAGCTATTTACTTGTTTTATCTTTTAAAGACTTGTAAACTGAATTACTTTTACCAAAAACATATTCACAAAACTCAAAAACTTGTTCTTCTGAATATTGATCTAACGATAAATTCAAGTAATTCTTTTTCTACTTTGTCTTTTGAAGATGATAAATCCGAAATATACATACAACCAACTTTAGCTCTCATATCTTCGAAAATATCTCGTTACATAAATCATTCCTCCTAGCTTCGAGAAATTTATTGATTCGTTTTTCTTTTTTTACGATATATACCAACTAAACCAACACTAGAAGTGATAAATAGTAATGCCCAAAGCGTCATATTCGTGCTATCTCCTGTTTGCGGATTTTTATCATTTACTGATGTATCCGGTATAAGCGGATTTTTATCATTTACTGATGTATCTGGTATAAGCGGATTTTTATCATTTACTGATGTATCCGGTATAATTGGCTTATTTGAATCATTTGGTTTATTTGGATTATCTGGTTCATTTGGAACTATTGGAGCATCTTTTGCTATTACTGTAACTTTGATTGTTTTAATTGTAGAAGCTCCTTGGCTATCTGTTACTTTATATGTAACTTCATAAACACCAACTTTCGTATTGTCCACTTCATTTTTGATGACATTTTCGATTGTCAATGTAATATTTCCATCTTCTTTATCTGTTGCAGTAACATCCTTTAATGGATCAAATTCATCTCCAACATATATGGTTTTATCTTCTGCATTGATGACTGGAATTTGATTGAGAATACTAGCATTTTTCTTAAATTCCCATGTCCCTGTAAACTGGATATATCCATCTTCGTTTAGATTGTCTGCACTTGATAATTTACTATTAGCATCATATCCCTTAAATACCCAAATACCATCTGAAACAGTAACTTCTGTTTTATTTGGCTCGCTTGCATTGATTGTTGCACCTTCTATGTATTTATTATCATCTACAGGCAGTAAATCCATTACTTCTTTTGGAAGCTTTTGTTCATCTGTTCCATTTACAAATTCATAAGTAACAGGATATTTTTCCTTTTGTACATAAGTCATATAATTCAATTGATCTTCTGCTTGACTCTTACCAATAACCAATCCTTCTTGCATATAACTACTTGGAATATATAATTGTTGATATTCAGCATTTTCTGCTGCTTTTATTCCACCTGCTTCATCATGATAGTTGACTAAACGAGTTCCTTTATTTTGTTCATCTTCTACAACACAATCTTTACTTGTAATAGAAACGCTATTTTCTTGCGTGATATTTTCTAACGGTTTTATGACATCAATTACACGACCGCTTGGAAGATAGACATCATTGTCTTTGTTAATTGATGCTTTTTCACCGATATTTAACTTACTGTTTTGGTAAATACCATCACTACCTCTACCTGAGTTAGCTTTATTTCCACTAATTGTTCCACCAAGTATCGTACATTTTGCTGTTTTATTATTCCAAGAACCATTATCAATATAGATACCACCACCAGCTGAAGTTGCTGTATTTACTTTTAAATCTCCGGAATTCATCTGCATTTCTGAAGAATGTAAATATACTCCTGCACCGATTGAAGCCTTGTTTTGTGAAATAACAGTATTTTCTAGATTTATTTTTGAATTAAATACTCCATAAATAGCTCCGCCTTGAGATTTCGCTTCGTTATTAGAAATGTTCGCATTTGAAACTGTTACATTTACAGCATCAAAGTATGCAGAAATCGCCCCTCCATTCATAGCTGTATTTCCAATGATGTCTCCTCCGGTGATATTTATTGTGATCTTAAGATCGTGTTCATGTCCATGTGCGAAGTCTGGTAAAGTTGCTATTGCTCCTCCTAGTCCATTATCACCATTAGAACTACTATAAGTTGCTTCATTTCCTGAAATTGTACCATCTGTCATTGTGAAACTTGCTTCACCTTCAATATTATATGAAGGCGCTCCTGAAATGCCAGCATAATTACGCAAGCAAATAGCTCCTCCGTAATGACCTGCAAATGAATCTTTGTTATTAGCAGAATTATTTGTAATTGAACCGCCATTCATAATCATCGAAGATGCGATTATTGAAACTGCACCACCAGTAACGGCATGATTATTGTGGATTGTTCCACCATTCATAATCAATTCAGAATTATTTTCTAAGTTGATTGCACCACCATAAATTGGTGCTTTACCACTTTCTAATGTTCCGTTATTTTGAATGATTGCACCATTATTTATAGTTATTTTATTATAACTATTCGCATTAATAGCACCACCATATCCTCTAGTGTTAATATTGTTTTCAAGAATTGTTCCTAAATTCAATGTTAGATTACTAGAATTGTTTTCATTACCTTCTTGTTTTCCCATACGAATGATTGACTCAAAGCCTTTTTCCACTATTCCATCATGATGACTACCATCAATTCTAATATTACTTAAAACCAGTGAAGCCTTATCCCCAATCACTATCATGTTTGCGGAACAATTACGCTGTACCTTTGAATTTGGGAACTCTTTTAGATCCCATGTTTCATCTTGTGTGATTGCCACATAGCTATCTATTAAAATAATATCTCCATCTTGTAGCAATGATTTTGCTTTTGCAAATGTCTTAACGCTTAATGCTTCTGTAAGTCCATTATTTTGGTCATCTCCGTCACGACTATTTAAATGAATATACTTTATACTTTTAGGATTTACTTCTTTAGAACTTGTGCTATCCACTTTTTGCTTTGCAACTTCATTGTTTTCATCAATTGAGACTTCTTTTGCTTTCTTTTCCTCTAATCCTGATACCTCAACAGGAATTGTTTCTTCCTGTGGTGTATCATCCTTTACATAATTCACTTTAAAATCATACTTTCCATTTTCAGATACAGTATAAGTAACCTCTGATAAGTCTTCTACTTTCTCTGTACCATCTGGTAATGTTACTTTTTCTAACTGAATCGTTTCTGTTTCTGTAAATTTTATGGAAATCGTTGCTTCTGTTTTATCTTCATTCATTTCTTGTGTAACTTCATATTGAAGTAAAGAAGCAGCGGTTTCTTGGGCAAATACAGTTTGAGGTATCAAACCTACTACCATAACTAATGTAAGAAACCATGCAGTTAATTTTTTAGTTAGATTCACTATAATTCACTCCTATCTCTTGATTAGTTTTATTGATTCACTTTTCTTTTTTTACGATATACACTAACTAAACCAACACTAGAAGCGATAAATAGTAATGCCCAAAGTGTCATGTTTGTACTATCTCCTGTTTGTGGATTTTTATCATTTACTGATGTGTCTGGTACAATAACTGGCTTATTTGTATCATCTGGTTTATTTGGTTTATCTGGTTCACCTGGAACTACTGGTGTATCTTTATCTTTTACAGTAACTTTGATTGTTTTAACTGCAGAAGCACCTTGGCTATCTGTTACTTTATATGTAACTTCATATACTCCAGCTTTGTTAGTATCTACTTCATTATTTAAGATTTCGATTTCTTTTGTAATATCTCCATCCTCTTTATCTGTCGCAGTGACATCTTTTAATGGATCAAATTTATCTCCTACATTTATAGTTTTATCTTCTGCGTTGATAACTGGGATTTGATTCAATCCTTCCATTTTTGGATTTACTGTTACATAGATTTTTTTAATTGTTGAAGCTCCTTGGCTATCTGTCACTTTGTATGTAACTTCATAGATTCCAGATTTTGTAGTATCTACATCATTTTTAATGATATTATCATTTGTTAATGTGATATCGCCATCTTCTTTATCCATTGCAGTTACATCTTTTAATGGGTCAAATTTATCTCCAACTGTTAATGTTTTATCACTAGCACTAATTGTTGGAACTAGGTTTATGATACTAGCATTTTTCTTAAATACCCATGTTCCTGTAAATTGAATATAACCATCTTCATTTACATTATCAGTATTTGCAATCTTACTATCAGCATCATACCCTTCAAATGTCCATACTCCATCAGTTACTTCAAACTCTAGTTGAGATGGATCTTCTGCTGTAATCGTATTTCCTTCATAATATTTTTTAGAATCTGTAGGTAATAAATCAATTATTTCATCTGGAAGACTTTTTTCAGATGTTCCACTTTCAAAAGAATAAAGAACTCTGTATGCATCTTTTTTAGCTACTTGCCACATATCATAATCTACTTTATCTTTTGTATCAGCATCTGCAAGTTTCTTAAAGTACAGACCTTCTGATTTTGCATTTTCATTTGCTAATTCAAAAGTTTTTTCACTTGTTTTTAATGCATTGATATAGTTTTGCCCAACAATAGGTTTTCCTTCTTTTGAAGTATCATTTTTATCAACAAGCGTCACTGCTGTACTTCCTGTTGCTATACCCAAAATTTCTAAAGGAATCTTTTCATCAGGATAGTTTTCATCACCTGTGAAGGCTAATAAATTCAATTTACTTGTAGTCGCATTATAATTTCCACCAATAATCGTTGGTACAAATACACTCCATGTACTGCCTGTAATTTCAGCATTTCCATAAATATTATCTGTATAGTCATTTTTATTAAATGTATATGTGTCATTATTACTTGTTACAACTGTATTACTATATGCAGCGTCATCTTTATGACCATATCCAAATGCTGCGTAATCATTCATTACAATGTTAGAGTCATTTGTATTTGTTGTATTCGTAACATAAAGACGGCCATTTGCAACCCAAGTACCATGATCCATTGTCACGGCACCTTTCGAATAAGCTTGGTTATTGGTTGTCAAACTCGAATCAGTAATATTAATATCGTAAATTCCAGGTCGAAATGCATGTTTTTCTGTATTTCCTAAAGTGACATCTGACTGATTGGTAATGTTTACATCATTGAAATACCAAATCCCTTGAGGAATAGTTAATGTTCCTTGGTTGATATTTAAAATAGATTCATCACTAGGTGAAGAATTATCAATATGTTTTCCAATCACATCATTTGTGATTGTTGGTCTTCCGGTTAAATTGATTGCTACCTTTCCATCAATAGTTCCCTGATAGGTACTAATTTGATTCGTTCTTCCACCGTTCATCGTGATATCGACATTCCCATGGATAAAAGTTTCATCTGTAGTTGAATAAATAAAACATTCTGTATAAGGACTTTCTAAATGTGCATCATTTGCTTCAATTTTAAGATTTCCTTGGATCGTTGGATTGTTGTAATACATTCCTGTGTTGACACCAATAATATCTTTCAAATGAGATCCATTTACTTGAATATTTACGTTACCTTGAACTTGTGCGGATTCAACACCTGTAAGACCACCAATCTGATCTACTGGTTTTTGTCCAGGTTTCCAACACCAGACATTTTCATAAGTAGTAATATTTACATCTTTACCCACTTTATAAAGATCTTGTGAATTTGCAATCTTTTCACCAGCACCAACAATTCCCCAGTTCCATGTTACATATACTGGTAATTCTTCATTTGGATCACCCACTACCATATTGATGTTTCCATCGACTATAGCTTTTTTAGGATTCTCACGTTGACCATCAATTCCGGTAAATGTCCCATGTTTGACAATAAGATTCAAATTTCCATAAACATGAGTGTTGTGAGTTCCAGACAAATTGTGTGTGGATGAAATGTTATTCAATCCGATAATGAAAGTAAGGTCTCCTTTTACATATAGTGGATCGCCCGTATAAGTATCACCACCGTAGCGAGTTTCCTTGCTTCCACCGGAGATGTAATGTCCACCGGCAGATGCTTTAATATCAATATTTCCGTCAATTTCCATATATAGATCACCATCAACTGAACCCTTGTAGCAACCGCCAGTGATCACTAATTCTGAACTACCAGAGTTAATAACGCCTTTTCCATTAATTTTCACGTAAACACTGTCTACATTCTGTTCATTCGCTCCACCAAACAATGAACCAATTGAAAAGTCACAGTTTTCGGTGAAAATCGTTCTATGTCCATTACAATAAAGTGTTCCAGAAGATACCTTAACATTATCTATTGTGATATCTCCCTCTAAGTAATTTCCAAGAGTAAGTGCATATTTTTGACCTTCTGTACTTTTTACAGTAATGGATTTATTCGCAACCCCAACAAATTTAGTTTGGTCACCAATATCAGCAGTAAGCACAATTGTTGCTTCTGCATCTTGGTTTTCTTCAATTTGCTTTAATACACTCTTTAATTGATCATCCGTAGAAACTTCGTAAGTATTTCCACTAGCCTTTGAGAGATTAGAATCATTTTCAGCATGAGTTAAATTTTCTTCTATTGAGACTTCTTTTGCTTTCTTTTCCTCTAATCCTGATACCTCAACAGGAATTGTTTCTTCCTGTGGTGTATCATCCTTTACATAATTCACTTTAAAATCATACTTTCCATTTTCAGATACAGTATAAGTAACCTCTGATAAGTCTTCTACTTTCTCTGTACCATCTGGTAATGTTACTTTTTCTAACTGAATCGTTTCTGTTTCTGTAAATTTTATGGAAATCGTTGCTTCTGTTTTATCTTCATTCACCTCTTGTGTAACTTCATATTGAAGTAAAGAAGCAGCGGTTACTTGGGCAAATACAGTTTGAGGTATCAAACCTACTACCATAACTAATGTAAGAAACCATGCAGTTAGCCTCTTAGTTAGGTTCATTCTCATTCCCTCCTTATCTATATTCTTGAACCAAAATGTTTCTTGCAAGATAAGTGAAATGGTAAGAAAAGCAGACATTTTATCCCATTAGATAAAAAGACTTATTTCTAAGAAAAAACACAAAAATATCTGTTTTTCTCTTTATTTACATATACAAAAGCGTAAATACATTTCATATTATCTCAGTTAATAATTTTAACATCCATAGTAACAAAAGTCTACTTTCTATGGCAATATATGTCTACTTTTTATTGCACAAAAACTCAATACTTTCGATTGTTTTTTTCATACCTTTTTATCCAATTAGTAAAAGTATTATGATTTGTATTTAACATCTTTGCTGCCTTGCGTTTACTTATTTTATTAGCTTTCCATAATTTATACCCAAATTATTCATGAAAGCAAATTTGTGATGAAAAATTTATGAATCATGTCTATTTTCTAGCTTAAAAAATGTTATCCACCGTAAAATTGTGAATAACCGTAGCTAAAAAAGTGTAGTTTTTCAACTACTTTCAATAAACTATGGATTTTATGTTTTAATTCTGCAGTTTTTGATAGTATTTTAAGAATTTCTTCTTATATCTATATGCACTGCTAAATGACAATATGATTCTTCTTGCATGTCGTATGACCTTTACTGCTATCTTTTGATACTTGTTTCTAAATGTATTCATTCGTATCTTCTGATCTTTGCCTTCTAATACAAGAATCCTAAATAGATGATTGAAGTTATAACACAGTGATGATATCATGAACTGGAAACAGTTCTTTTCAAAATCATGATGTCCTACATTATCTCCATCGAAATCATCTTTCAGTTCCTTTGTGAAGTTCTCTGAGTTTCCTCTCTCCTCATAGAAGTCACAGATGTCTTCGCATGATCTTTTCATGTCATTTGTTATGATGCAATAGATAACTGGGAACATTGTCAACTGTTTATCCTGTGCTGGAAATACCTTAAAAACATATCGGCATGGTGTGGATAGACTTTTAGGTGAGTATTCTATCTCTCCATAATAGGGTTCCTGATTTGTGTAATTCAAATAATCAATTCCATTGTCTTCCAGATGTTCAATGATCATATTTTGAATCTTTTCATAGCTTTTGGCTCTAATGTAGTATTGAATATCTTCATGATGCATATAATCCATGAATTCAGTATTGTAGAATGCACTGTCACCCCCATGGAAACAGTCTTGCCTTTTCTATCAAGATGTGCCAGTACTTCCTTGAGTTCATTGATGAATCCATTAGATGAGTATACTGCTCCTGTTCTAAAGTTGGAACTTAACAACAGTTTGGTATTATATTCATTAATCATCATTGGATGGTATCCATTGACACCATAATGGTAGATATATGCAGAAGCTTCCTGATGTCCATGAGTTTGTGTTTTTGTTGAATCGACGTCAAGAATGATATTCTCAACATGCCTATTGACATAGTCGCAACCTAATCTTTGAATATGTTCCTTAATGGTCATGTTGGTTTTCATGTTGATTCTATCAAAGAATCTTGATAAAGTAGGCTGTGAACAGGCATTGATGCATTGTGATAAAAGTGGATCATCAATAAGTGTCATTTGATCAGCCTGATTGAAGTAGCCTAAAAGGTTACGTAAAACAATTTGAGTGACAATGTCAGAATTGGAATACTTAGGCAATCTTCTTGTATCATTGAAAGGAATGTCATCTAATGAAGATAGCAGATTGTACTTTTTAAGAAATGAAAGAAGCAAGATGCTGCCACCATCACAGGAAATGTTGCCATCGTTAAAATTTATATTGTCAAAATTGAAAATAGATTGTATCATATAAGTGCTCCTTGTATTGTAGTTTGGTCACTTACATTATACAGGAGCTTTTATTATATATAAAGAAAAACTATTCACCCAACGGGTGAATAGAAAAAGAATAAATAAAAGCAGAAAATGCCTATGAAATAAGGATATTTCATGATTATATTATAATCTCATGAATAATTAAGGTTATATATTAATTTACTCATCGTTACAATTCAATTTAGTCTTTTTTAAAAAAATGACTAAATTGAATTAAGGTGATATAATTAAAACATACCAAAAAAGCATATATAATATACCTTTTTCATAAACTTATTACAATTTTATTTATTTAAAAGATGATAAGCAAAAAAATCCTCGTTATTTGAGGATCTTTTATTCAATTTCAATATGATAATCTAAAATATAGACTGTGACGAAAGTTAAAATCACATTGAAAAATAGATCAATGAACATAAACGTAACTGGAATTCCATACCATTCAAAAGATGCGATACTCATACCTGATAAAACAAATTGTATCCATGAGAAAATAATTCCCAAAACTATCCATATACAAATTCCTACAGCCAAACGATGATGACGACATAAAGCTGTATGTGCTAACGTTAAAGCAAAATAAATAGAGATAATAAGCGCATATGTTTCTACAATCATATAAATAAGACTTAATAATGATTCACCAGGCTGATTCATGAACATCTGTCCTAATCCTTTGAACACTTCTCGAATTCCCTGAAAAATCTGCATGATTGACATATTATGTGTCAACAATGACATCATAACTCCCATCAATAAAACCCCAAACATCAATGCAATTCCACCAAGAATAAGCCATACAAATGAAACAATCAGCTTAGAAATAATTAACTGCAAAGATGATACAGGTAAAGTCAATGTCAGATAAGCTGGTCTTTTAAACATAGAATGATAATAATGTGTAAAAATACTGACAAATAATGCAATACTAATTCCCATAACTAAAACTGTAAATCCAAAAGCCATCATAAAGCTTAAAATAGGAATATCTGGAATTAATCTTTCTGTAAAAAATGGTAATAATAAACATGCACCCCAGAAAACACAAAACGAGATGAAAAAGGAACGCATAGAATGAATAAATTCATATTTCATTAATTTTAACATTTGAATTCCTCCTTAAAAATATCATTAATAGAAGCTTGTCTTTTCATTCTTAAGTCCTCACTATTTTCATGTAAGATAATTTCACCATTTTTAATAAAGATCACTTCATCAAATATCTTTTCAATATCCGCAATCAAATGTGTTGATAATAAAACAAGTGCATCTTCAGCATAATTATTTAAAATAGTATCTAAAATAAGTTCTCTTGCAGCCGGATCAATACCACCTAATGGTTCATCTAAAATATAAATCTTTGCTTTTCTAGACATAACCAATATCAACTGAAACTTCTCTTTCATTCCTTTTGATAATTCTTTAATCTTCACTTTCTTTTCAATATCCATTCTTTCCATTAAAGATAATGCCTTATTCAAATCAAAATCATCATACATATCAACAAATAAATTCAATGCATCACTGGTTGTCATCCAGTTTTCAAAATAAGGTTCATCTGGTAAATAAGAAATGATTTTTTTAGAATGAATACCTATAGCTTGTTGATCAATTTGAACATCTCCATCATATTCTTTCAATAAACCATTTAAAACTTTAATCAGTGTTGTTTTCCCACTTCCATTAGGTCCAAGTAAACCCACAATCTGTCCACCATGTAAAGTTAAATTCACATCTTTTAAAACTTGTTTCTTTCCATATTTTTTATTTAAATCTTGGATTTTTATAAATTCACTCATGATTTTCCTCCTTTAAATAAGCAATAATATCTGCTTTTGTAATGCCATAACGCTCCATTTCTTTAACAAACTGTTGAATCGTTTCTTGTATTTTGTTTTGGCGACATGATTCAATAAAATCAATGTCTTCACTAACAAATCTTCCTACTGCCCTTTGTGTCACAATAAATCCCTGATGTTCTAATTCCAAAAAAGCTCTTTGAATGGTATTAGGATTGACTTCCAGTCTTGATGCCATCTCTCTGACTGATTCTAATTTATCACCTGGCTGCAACTGCCCACCAAGAATTTTTGATTTGACTTCTTCAACAACCTGTAAATAAATAGGCGTATCTGTTTGAAAATGATTCATAGCCATTCCACCTTACTGTATTAATACACTAATACAGTAACACAGTATAATTCTTTTGTCAATATTCACACACAAAAAAAAGATAGCTTTTCACTATCTCTTATATCAATCAAATAAAGTTTTCCAATTAGGATGACGATAGGCCTCAAAACACATATGAATTTGTTCTTCATTGTTTTTCTCAGCAGAAAGCTCAGGTAAATGATCTTCATCAAAATATCTAGATTCTACTGTTTCTACATTTTTCTCAAACTTTCCACCTATTTCATAACAAAGCACAAAAATTTTACAAACGCCATAAGCATAAATTGGAACATTATGTTGAGCACGATCTTATACAGCAATAATTCTATCAGCAATCACATCTAAACCAGCTTCTTCTTTCACTTCTTTTATTGTATTCTGTTTAACTGATAAGTTCACATCTACCCATCCACCAGGAAGTGACCATTTTCCATTATTCTCTTTCACTAAAAGAATTTGATTATCTTTAAAAATAGCTGCACGTGTATCTAATTTAGGTGTCTGATATCCACTTTCATTACAAAATAAATCTTTCACTTTTTCTAAAGGAATATCATTTTGATACGCCATGATTTCAGCCGATATTTCTCTTATACGTTCATATCTTCCCTGATCGTAAACATCATGACCATAAGTTAATCCTGCTTGTGCCAGACTTTGTAATTCAATAGCCCAATTCACCCATTTTTTATTATTCATTTTTTCCACCTCTTTATTTTTATTATATCTTTGGTAACCATTATTTCAATGAAATGCATAAAATTGATGATATTTATAGTCATGGCATCACTAGTATATAAGAATGAATATCCATTTGCTTGAAAATGATAGTTATGGTGATATAGTCATAACATCACTTTTTACCAATAAATATCAAAACATTTCTTCAAAAAGGTATATACCAGATAAATTTAAACATTCTGTATAGTCATGGAGTCTTTTCAATCAATAAATACTAATATATACCAAATCAAAGTTATAATCTGTATACTCATGGTGACTTTTCAATCAATAAATGCTAAGATATAAATATCTTTTTCATATAATCAATTAAATGGAGGAATATTCATGAAAGATGGATTTATAAGAGTAGGTTGTGCAAATTTTGAAGTATCGTTAGGTCAAGTTCAACACAATGCACAAAGAATCATATCTTATGTTAAAGAAGCTAATGAAAAACATATCAAGATTCTTGTTTTTCCAGAGCTTTGTTTAACTGGATATACAATTGAAGATTTATTTTATCAAAAACGTGTTTTAAACGAAGTCAACAAACAAATCACTGCTATATGTGAACAGACAAAAGATTTAGATATATTGTTTACTTTTGGTTGTCCCATGGTTTTGAAAAACAAACTTTATAACTGTGCCATAACAGTATGTCATGGAGATATATTAGGTGTTGTTCCTAAAACATATATCCCTACATATCATGAGTTTTATGAAGGACGTCATTTTGCCAGTGCTTTAGACAATGATGAAGTCATTACAATCAATGGTCAGACTTATCCATTTTCTTCACGTTTATTATTTGAATGTCAGAGTCATCCTGAATTAAAAATCGGTATTGAAATCTGTGAAGATTTATGGGCACCTTTACCACCAAGTACCTTACATTGTCTTAATGGTGCAACATTAATTTTAAATCCTTCTGCCAGCAATGATTTGACATCAAAGTCAGATTATCGTCGTCTATTGATCACTTCTCATAGTGCCAGACTTATTTGTGGCTATGCTTATTGTAATGCTGGATTAGGTGAGTCTTCTACTGATGTTGTTTTTAGTAATCATCATTTGATTGCCGAAAATGGAAGTCTTTTAGCTCAATCTCAACAATATAGTGAAGGTATCATCTTTGCTGATATGGATATGGAAAAATTAGTGAGTGAACGTGTTGAAATGACAACTTATGATAATCGTCAGGATCATTATCAGATCATACCTTTTACATTAGTAGATGAAGATATTGAACTGACACGTACATATGATCCACATCCTTTTGTACCAAGCAATAAGGATCAACGCGCAATGCGTTGTCAGGAAGTTTTTGATATTCAAATTCATGGTTTGATTCAAAGATTAAAAGCTGCACATATCAAAAAAGTCGTCATTGGGATTTCAGGTGGTTTAGATTCTACACTTGCATTACTTGTTGCTAATATGGCTTATCAAAAATTAGGATATCCATCTCAGGATATTATTGCTGTAACAATGCCATGTTTTGGAACAACATCTCGTACTAAAAACAATGCTTTAAAAATGATGGAAGAATTAAATGTGACTTCCTTAACAGTGGATATTGGGGATGCTGTAATACAACATTTTCAAGATATTGGGCATGATGAAAATATTCATGATGTGACATATGAAAACTGTCAAGCAAGAGAAAGAACGCAAGTCTTGATGGATATTGCCAATCAGGAAGGTGGTATTGTCATTGGGACAGGAGATTTATCAGAAGTCGCTTTAGGATGGTCTACTTATAACGGTGATCATATGAGCATGTATGCGGTCAATGTTTCAGTTCCTAAAACATTAGTGCGATATTTAGTAGATTATGTATCTTCATTGTATGAAGGGCAGCCTCTTCATGATACATTACAGGATATCTTGAATACTCCTGTTTCACCAGAATTACTTCCTGCCAAGGATAATGAAATCGTTCAAAAAACAGAGGACATTGTGGGTCCATATGAACTGCATGATTTCTTCTTATATCATCATGCCAGATTCCATTATGAACCAAGAAAACTTTATCGTATTGCCTGTCATACTTTCCAAGATCAGTATGATGCCCCAACAATCAAGAAATGGCTGACAACTTTCTATCGTCGTTTCTTTACACAACAATTTAAACGTTCATGTATTCCAGATGGTCCAAAAGTCGGTAGTGTTGCTTTATCACCTCGCGGAGATTTAAGAATGCCTAGTGACGCTAATGTTGCATTGTGGTTACAAGAATGTGAACAATTATAAACAAAGTGATGGAAACATCACTTTTTATAATGCAAAAAAGGAAGATTTCAATCTATTTTTAAAATCTTCCTCTATCATCATTCACGACGTTTCCAATATTCACCTACAGGAACCTCAGGATGTTCTTGATCCCATGGGGCTTCATGTCTTTCAAAATAACCAATCACTTGCCCATCAACTCTGACAGGAACAAAAAATTCTCTTTCACCTGTTTTTTGATTATAAAGTTCAAACATTTCTTCTTCACCCTGATCAGCCCTCATTAAAAATTCTTCAATCTTGTAACGTGAATTTTCATTATGACACTGAAATAAACTTTGACCAATTTGAACTCTTTGTCCATATCTTTGTTTGGCAGTCTTATTCATATATTGCACAATATGATTTCTATCTACAAAAACAATTTCATAAGCATAGGCATCTAAAATACCTAATAAAACATCCTTTGTCAGTTCCATCATTTAAATCTCCTTATTTTTCTGATTTTCTCTTTTTAAACATAATAGACTCAAAAAACAAAAACATCCTCCTAAAATCATCACCCATTGAATATTGATATCACCAGCCACTCCAAAACTCATATTCATCACAATCCCTACCATATTCATAATCATTGAATAAATTGATAACATGGTGACTCTTAAAGCACCCTCAACACGTTGATTCATAAGCGACTGTGATAAAGGAGAATAAAAAGCTTCTACTAAAGTTAAAATCATAATCCCTGCAATAGATATATAAGGATGATGACTCAATGCCAATATGATACAGGTGATCATGGAAACAAATACCAATAAAAACATCAGTGTCTTTTCACGAATATATTCGACTATTTTTCCTAAACTCGCCCCTAAAAGAGGTATGGCTGTCATAAAAATAGAAATGAGTCCAAAATAGATAACTGGAATATGACTGGCTTTCCATTGCAGCTGACTATAAAACACACTGATTGTATGTGTTGTTTCTAATAATAATGCTGAAGCAATCAAAAAAAGAATATGTCTTTTTTGTTGATACAATAATGAAAATGCATCTTTGATTCCCATATGAGAACTTCCTTCCATAGGAATATCTTCCAAAAAGAAAGATAATAGAAACGCTATAAAATAAGGCAAAATGGTATATAAAGCAGCTAATTCCATATCATGAATCCACAATGAAAAAGCCATTGATGACATCATCATGCCTGCGACACCACAGGCATGGAGATATCCAAAAACACGTGGATTTTCTATCTTGCCAGTTGACAGATACAAAAATGCACTATCACAGCCAGAAAGTCCTGATACTGTTATCGCTAATAAGAATCTTTCTAATAAAAACATTGAAAATCCATAAGCCTGATAGAACACAATCTTTGATAAAAGATAGATTCCATAACAGCTCATCATCGTTTTCTTATATCCTAAACGATCACATAAATATCCCATAAGGATTTCCAAAATAAAAACAAGTATTGAAAACAGGCTTTCAATCAATCCCATTTCAACTAATGTCAATCCATGATTTTGACGATATAAAGTTGCAACAGAACTATAAAAAACCATTCCTTGTAGCCATTCAATCGCAAACAAGAGATAGATATTTCTTTTTTTCATAAATCAAATAGTCCTTTCTCAGTATGATAAAAACATCTACATGAAAATGTAGAAAAATCTAAAATAGAAATTGTTTTTATCAAATTTGAAAAAGCACCATCTCTATCCCTCCATGTTTTCCATTATACAATAATCATCAACGGAAAAACAAGATATCAAAAGTTATTTACTTTTTCATTTCTCATCTTTTCATGTATAATAGAATGCGAGGTGACCGTCATGAAAATAATCAACGGATTAAATAAACATTATCAACGCCAACAAATCATTCAAAATTGTGTTCAGGAAGCTCAAGCTCATCCTTTTGAACAATATATCTATATCTGCAATCAACCAGATTTGATAGAACAATATTTTTTCCAATATACTCATTATCTTGTCAATATTCAGATTATGACTTGGAGTCAATATCTTAAACAGCTTCAAATCAAATATCATCTTACGAGACATCATTTACTTTCTACTTTGGAATGGGTTTATCATTTAAGACAGATTTTTGAAGAAGAAACCATCCATTGTTTTCAAAGTGATAATATTTTTCCATTCATTCAGGAACTTATTCCCTTAATGAAAAATTATGAACTAAATCAGATCCATGGTCAGACTGATGACTCTTTAAAGCTTCAAGATTTCTATCATATTTATCAATCACTTCAATCACGTCTTGATACTTATACTCATATCACATTTGAAAGTATGTTTAAAGATGTCCACTTAAAAGAAACAGATCATCTGATTATAGAAGCTGATCATCTCTATCAAAAACAACGTCAAGATCTGATCCATCGTTTATCTCAAACATGTGATATCACATATTTATACACATACCAAAAAGATGAACGTCTTTTCAACCTGCCTTATCATCAGTTGTGTCAAGATGGACAATCTATTGACCAGCCAACACAGATGACACAGTATCTTTTTAGCCAGAACCCTACTCCTTGCCAACAAACTTCTTCTGTTTATACTTTTGTAGCCCCTACACCTCTTCAGGAAGTGCAACAGGTGGTTTATACAATCTATCAGAAAATTGCTGATGAAAATCTACATTATCGCGACTTTACTATTATTTATCCAAATCAAAGTTATCAGGATGATTTAAGAGAAGTATTAGATACTTTACATATGCCTCATAATCTTCCTCGTGTTCAACTTCGTCAATATGAATACAGTTATCAATTAGTTTTAAATGCTATTGTAAAATGTACAGGTCAGACATATCATGATATTGCATTAGAATTATCAAGTCCTGACTTAGATGCACAATATTTAGAATATCTCAACCAGGTTGCTCAGCTTGATGGTCACATATCTCCTTTAGAATTTATGGAATTCTTCAAAATGACATTTCCTCAAACTCTACAGACTCTTGAAAAAAATGAGGATCAGATTCATGTGTATATGATGGGTCAAGGTCAACGTCACATGCCAACTCACTTATTTATTTTAGGGATGAACGAAACAATCCTTCCTCAAAGCATTAAAGACACAGCTTTACTTCTTGATGAAGACATTGAAAATCTCAGAAATCATCATATTTCTACACCTATGACAACAACAGAACTTTTAGGTGTTCATGAAAATGATATTTTAAGAACTTTGACAATGCCTTATCAAACTTTTACTTTTTCCTATGCCATGAATACACTTGATGGAGAAACGCTTTTACCTTCTTCTCTATATAAGCAACTGACACATATGTTCACTTGTCAAAAACTTCCAACACCACTTTTTATGCCACAGGATGTTTATTACTCTCGTGGAGGAAAAAATCCTGATAAAGCAATTCTCAATCAAAATATCGAGACATTTCTATCAACTCATAACCAACCTGTACAACTCTCTCAAGAAACAACGAAACAGCTTTATAGTCCTTATCTTTCTGTCAGTCAAATTGAAACCTACAACAAATGTCCATTTTTATACTTTATTCAATATGGTTTAGGGATTTATCCTCTCCCTGAACAAAAACTTTTACCTAATGAACTGGGTTCACTTGTTCACTATGTTTTATCCATTAATATTGATCAATCACAAGATACTGCTGAACTTGTTCATCAATACATCCAAAACAATGATACTCTTCTTCAAAAAATATCCCAGCAACCTGTTAATCAATTCTTTATTGAACAACTGATTAAAGATCTTCATATCACTTTAAAGGTTTTAAAACATTTTTTAAAGACAAGTGATTTTCAGATTCAATACAAAGAGAAAAAAGTGCAAGATTATGTTCATCAGATTTTATTTAAAGGTTTTGTTGATAGAATTGATGAATATGACAATTACATTTCTATTATTGATTATAAATCAAGTTCTAAAAATATTGATTTAAATCTGGCTATGCAGGGATTTCAGATTCAAATGTTATTATATTTACAAATGGTCACAAAAGCATATCATAAAGATCCTGGTGCTGTTTTATATTTTAATACGAAAAAACGTATCTTAAGTGTTGATCAGAATATGCAACAGGACATTGATGAAGATGAATTTATCAAACAATATCGTTGTGGTGGATATGTCATTGATGACGGGACACACCAAAGTATCATTCATTTAGATCCCACTTTTGATAAACGTTCTTCTTTCATTCCTGTCAGCTATGTGAAAAGCCGCAATGGATATAAAGGACAAGTTCTTTCACGTCAACAGCTAGATATCTTATTTGAAAAGATTGAAGAACATATTTACCAGCTTTATCAGGAAATGATGGAAGGACATATTGATATTACCCCTAAAGGTAGTGATCAGAAAGCAACACATACACAGGTCAATCCTTGTTTCTATTGTCCATATCAGAATATTTGTGGATTTGATGTTTTCTATAATGATTATAAACTGGTGGAATTTTTAGATGTAGAGAAAATTTTAGGAGGTGAAGACAATGCCATTTAATGCTGGTCAACTCAAAGCCATTCAACAACGTGATGCTTCTATTTTAGTCAGTGCTCCTGCGGGTAGTGGTAAAACAAAGATTTTGGTCAGCCGCATTGTTGAACTGCTTAAGGAAGGTTATCAGATATCTGATTTTCTTGTCGTGACATTTACCCAAGCCGCTGGTCATGAAATGAAACAAAGATTAACTGAAGAGCTGAATACACTTGTTTCTTCACCTATTGATGAAACATTGAAAGCTCATCTCCAAGAACAGATTCTTCATCTTCCCCATGCCTATATTACCAATTTTCATGGTTTCTGTAACTTATTACTCATGAAATATGGATATCTGGTAGGCGTTATGCCAGGTTTTGAAATCAACAGTGATCCTTCTCAGATTAAAAATGAAGTGCTTGATGAGTGTCTGGAAAAATGGATTCAGGATTCTCATATATGTGATTTTTTAACACTTTATTTTCCTGGTTACTCTTTAGACAGCTTCAAATCTCTTTTGCTTTCTATTGATGACATGTCTCATTCTATTGATCACTTCTATGATTTCATTAATCAAATCAAGTCACAATATTATGAGACTCTCTCTCCTTCATTGGAGGATTGGCCGTTATTTTCTTATCTAAAGAATATCTTTTATAATGAAGTTGTCATGGCTATGAATAAACTTGTTGAACTAGAAGTCTATTGTGAAGAACATGATCTGATAGATTTCTATGAAAGACCAGATGAACAGACAGAAAGGAATCAAGCATTGAGAGTGCCTTTTGAAGCTTATTATGATTATCTAGACGAACGTCTACAAGCTTTATCACAAGCTATCACCTATGATACACTGGTTTCTTTATTAAAAACACCTGTTGAGAAAGCTTATAACATGTCTTGGAAGGATATTGATCCTCAAATCAAGAAAACATTCACGAAAATGAAGACTGATGTTTTATCATCTTATCAAAAAGCTGTCAGTGCCTATTTAGAAGATGATAGTGTTGACTTTGTCAAAAAACTGAAAGTCAGCTTTGAAGCGATTGATATCTTGCTTTCAAAAGGACAGTTACTTGATCAATTCCAGCATGCTTATCAACAAAGAAAAAAAGAATTGAATCAATTGGACTTTGCGGATTTAGAAAGTTATACCCATCAATTGCTTTTACCACAATATGGTATTGTTGATATCTTGTATCATCGCTTAAAAGAAATTATGATTGATGAATATCAGGATACAAATCAAATTCAGGAATCTTTGATTTCTATGATTTCTACCTATCAAGATCCTCCTATTCCATTATTTATGGTTGGAGATATGAAACAGTCTATTTATCGTTTTAGACAGGCTGATCCTCAAATCTTCCTTGATAAATACAATCACTTTTCTTTAACTGATGAAGAATCTCTCCAATCACAAACAAGAAGAATTGATCTGGTCTTTAATTATCGTTCTTCAAAGATTGTCTTAGATTCTATTAACTTTATTTTCAATCAAATTATGGACAGTCAAATCGGTGGTTTAGAATACTACTTAGACGATAGTGCACGTTTAAATTATGATTATGATGGAAAAGAAAAAGGACATCAAAAAGAAGCACGTGAAAGATTTTTTAAAGAAGATCATCTGACAACAGAAGTCATGATTGATTTCTATAATCCTGCCTCTTCTTTGGATAAAGAACAATATGAAGCCCATATGGTGGCACAAAAGATTCTTAAACTTAAGGAAATAATGACATTAGAAGGAAAACCTGTTTCGTATAAAGATATGGTTGTCCTGATGCGTTCAACCACTTCTTTTCTGACTTTTAAAAAAGTTTTTGATCAATATCATATTCCTAATCACATTGTCCTATCACAAGGATTTATGAACACAAACGAAATCAAAAACATGCTCTCATTTTTAAAAGCCATTGATAATCCTTATGATGATGTGTCCTTATTAAGTGTTATCAATCAGCCTTATACTTGTTCCTATATATCCTTAGAAACAATCGCTAAAATCCGTATTGACCATAAAGATCTTCCTCTTTATGAAAATTTAAAACTTTCCAATGATCAGGATATTCTCTCATTTCTCCAGATTTTTGAGGAGTTAAGAGCATTTGCCAAACAAAACTCACCTTATGATTTATTAAAAAAGATTTATGAAATCACAGATTATCCATTATTTGTCTGTCAATTGGTGAATGGTGAACAAAGAAAAGCCAACTTATTACTTTTACTGGAACTCACAAAACAGTTCCAGCAACAACATCCTTATCTTCATGATTTTATTGAAGCATTTTTAGAGTCTTCTGATCAGGCTCCAGCTATTGTCGCTTCACAGGATGATGACTTTGTTGAATTTATGACAATTCATAAATCTAAAGGTTTGGAATTCCCGATTGTCTTTGTATGTAATATGCATAAACAATTTAATACACAGGACAGCAAAGAACGTTTTATGATTGATAAACAGTTAGGTATTGCATTAAAGCCTAGACGTTATGTCGAAACAGAAAACTTTGGAAATATTACTGTTGAATATGAAAACTGTTATCGTAATATGATAGCCCGTCATCAGCTAGATGAATCGATTAATGAAGAAATGCGTATTCTTTATGTTGCTTTGACACGTGCATCTCAAAAACTAATTTTAACGGGAGTATTAAAAAGCATTGATGAAATCAAAGATATTATGAACAAATTAATCATCAATGAACATCCTGATATCTATCATAAGAAAAATGCTGAACATGTCTTATTGTATGATCGTTTACGTAAAACAAACAACTATCTTTCATGGGTACTGGCAGCTATTTTACGCCATCCTCATGTTCTTGAACAATGTCTAAATATTGATGAACTCAAGCCTTTAGCTAAAAAACTTCAAAAATATCACTTTGAAAAGCATCTGACATTTGATTCTACAGAACATGCCATGTTTTCATTAGTGTTAACAACGGATGCAGAAATTGAAGAGAAAATCTCTCACCAAAAGCCATCAGCATACAATCTAGATAGTCAGATCCAAGAACATTATCAAAACTATCAGTATCCTCATGATATTTCAAAACCTGCTGCGCTTGCTGTAACAAAACTGCCACATATTGAAGATGAACATAGTATTCTCTTTACAGAAAGTGATGAAACAGCCACAATCAGTGCAACAGACAAAGGAACATTGGTTCACCTTTTATTAAGTTATTTAACTTTTGAACATGATGATGTGGAAGCTTTAATCCAGCAGCTTTACAATGAAGCCTTAATTGATGAAGAAGGACAAAATATCTTATTCAATTATCAAGATAAAATCCAAGGCTTTATTGATAGTGAATACTATCAGATGATTAGAAATGCCAGTCATGTTTATAAAGAAAAGAGTTTCTCTTATTATGATGAAACCCTCCAACAGACTATTCATGGTATATTCGACCTGGTTTTTGTTTATCAGGATCAGATTTATGTTTTAGATTATAAAACAGATCGTGTTTCTCGTAAAAATACAGATGAAGTGCTGATTCAAAAACATCAGACACAATTAAGTTATTATCAAAAAGTGCTTAAAGATATGTATCATCAAGATATTAAAGCAATTATTTACTATTTAAATATTGCTTATGGTGTGGAATTTTAAAAGAAGATCATCATGATCTTCTTTTAAAAATATCTTCTTCTTCTGTTTTTAAATGAAAATTTATATGTCATTGTGTATGGAGGATGATTTTGACAAATCATATAAAGTCCAATACATTCTAAAGGAATCATTAATGCAAGTGTTGTTGTTAAATTGGGTAAAATTGTTAAATGTTGATTGAAATATCCTAATAAGAAAGCAACAAGACAAATCACAATTGTGACAATCTTTCCTGATTTCATCAGAACAGTTCCTTCAGCTTTTCTTAAATGATAAAATTCAATACCAATCAACAATCCCATAACCAAAGCAATAACACTATTATCAACATAAACTGATTGCATAATGATGACACAAACTACCATTATATAAGGAATGATCATTCCTATGATTTTATTCATATGCAGCACCTCATCTTTTACCTCATTATAATTGACATATCTTGTCGTTTCAAGTCAAAGATGAGAAAACGAATGTATTAAATGTTATTTTTTGTTTGATTGAAATCAATTTGAAATTGTACTCCACGCCTTGTATTACATACATCGTAAGAAAAATGATGTAAATTCAATATTGAGCGACAGATAGCTAAACCAAGACCCGTTCCTTCACGATCTCCAGATACATAAGTTTCCCAAATTATCGCTTTCTGTTCTTCACTGATAGGTTCTCCTTCATTTTCAAAAGTGAGAATTCCTTGATGATATTCAATATAGATACTTCCATTTTCTGGTGTATGCTTCATAGCATTACTGATGAAATTTTTGAATACGATTTGTAATTCTTGAGCATCGGCCTGAATATGAGGAAATTCATCTCCCATGATGACATGAATATGTTTTTTTTCTAAGAGTGGCGCAAACATTTCAATCGTTGTTGTCAGTAAATCTTCAATATCTACATCCTGAATCTGAAGTTTGACATGTCCAGATTCTAATCTTGATAAATCCAGCATAGCATGAATCAATTGATTGATACGATTGACTTCTTGATGAATAGCACTCAGATATTGTTGTTTTTTTTCTTCATCCTGACTCACATCTAAAAGCTCAATATAACCATTAATGATACTCAGTGGTGTTTTGATTTCATGTGTGAAATTCGCAATAAATTCTTTTCTCATACCTTCTAATTTTTTGACATATTCTATTTCCTGATTCAATTGTTGAATGGTATTTTTCAACTGTTGACTCATATGGTTGATATTATGTGATAATACACCTAGCTCATCTTTTGATTTTTCATCTAAATGAATATCAAAATCATTGTTTGCTATAGCTAAAGTACTTTGACTGATTTTCTTGATACGTCTTGCCAGAAGATGTGCAAATAATAATGAAAGACATATGCATAAAACAAGTGACATCATATAAATAATCATTTTGGCATAAATAACTCGATGTGTAATTTTCTGTGCAGCATACAAATCATAATTATAAAATACCAAATAGCCATCAATATCATCAAAATCATATTCACTATTTTCGTCCATTTGTGCTCCATGATGCATTAATGGTAGACAAAGAACATCATAAAAAGTGCCTTCTCCATCTTCAAATTGCATGACTTGTTCGTATTGACTATTTTGTTGATCAGGTAAGATTGTGGAAATTTCATTGAGAACACTTTCTGTCTTTTGGAAATAATCAATATGAGAGATTTCGATATCTTCTTCAAAGTATGATGAAGATGACAAATAACAATGTGGGCTTTCATAATTCATAAAAGTAAAGGATTTGATTTCATCTTCTGTTTGTCTTTGATCAAAGACAACATGTCCATCTATCGCAAGATAAGAGAGATCTGGAATATTTGTAGAAATATGATTATCGCCTATTTGAGTTATAGATGGTGCAGCTGCTTCGATTTTTAAATCATTTGAAGGCAAATGATTCTTTATTTCTTTTTCAATTTGACTACGAATATTTGTATCAATTGTATCAAGACTGATTGATAGCATAGTTGAAGAACCATCTCTAATGTCCTGTACTCGTAATATTGGTCTTTTCTGATTCAGTTGATTATAGACAATTTGTAAATCAGGATTTAAAACAAAAACTGAGTAAGTCAAATATCCATCTTCTGTTTTCAAGGTATTATTGATGTCCTGATAAAAAGAGTCCTGAAGCTGATAGCCTTTTTGATGATACCTTTCTTGAAGCTGATGTGCTAAATAATAGTGATATTCATTAACCAGCTGTTTAAAGGTTGTACTTTTTTCTCTATGATAATCCATAAATATATTAAAACAGTTTATCAAACAGAAACTTATAAAAATCAAAGCAAAGATTTTTTTACCTATTGTTATCTTTGGTTTTTTCATCATCATCCACCACCTTAAATATATATCCTGTTTTAATCACTGTCTGAATATAACCTGCATATTTTCCTAATTTCTTACGCACCTTTTTCACATATGTATCAACAGCTCTTCCATCACCATAATAATCATAGCCCCATATTTTATCTAAAATGACTTGTCGACTTAACAATTGATTGACATGTAAACACATATATTCTAATAATTCATATTCTTTATGTGCTAGTGTTATTTTTTCACCATCAATAATTAAAATACGATTGATACGATCAAGTTGAACATGTCCAAAAACAAGGAGATGTTCTTCCTGCTTTTGATCTCTCTTAATCATAGCAACAACTTTTGCATAGAGAATAGAAGGTTGAAATGGCTTCATGACATAATCATCTGCCCCTAATTCAAAAGCCATTAATTGATTCTCTTCCTCTGACAAAGCACTGATAAAAATAATAGGTTTTTTTGTTTTTAATCTTAATTGTTTGCACACTTCATAGCCATCAATACCTGGCATCATAATATCTAATAAAATCAAATCAACTGTATCATCCATCATTGACAAAGCTTCATAACCTTGCGATGCTTCAATAACTTCAATTCCTTTTAAAGAAAAATAATCTTTGATAATCTGACGAATATGAAATTCATCTTCAACAACTAAAACTTTATACATGAGATCCCTCCTCATCGCTATCATAACAGTGTTTTGTGTAATTGAGGTGGAATGTATGGTATTTTTTGGTAATCTATGATAAAATCATAGCGTTTTTATGAGTATAGGAGAGAGAAAAAATGAATAAAGAAGAAATTGTTACGTCGGTAAGCGAAGAGAACATTTACAAACTTAATGGACGTGTACCATTAAAAAAAGCAATCCCTTTTGGACTGCAGCATGTATTAGCAATGTTTGTTGCCAATCTTGCCCCTGTCATTATTGTTTGTGGTGCAGCCGTGGTCAGAGGAACAGGTGAAAACTTGACTTCTGCTGAAATCACTTCTATTTTACAGTGTGCGATGTTTGCGGCTGGAATTGGAACATGTATGCAACTTTATCCCGTATGGAAAATCGGTTCTAAATTACCTATTGTCATGGGTGTCAGCTTTACATTCTTAGGAAGCCTTCTGGTTATTTCTACGAATCCCGCTTTAGGATATGAAGGAATGATTGGAGCTGTTATCCTAGGTGGAATCTTTGAAGGATTAGTTGGTTTAAGTGCCAAATACTGGAAAAGATTTTTAACTCCTGTTGTTTCTGCCTGTGTTGTCATTGCGATTGGATTATCTTTATTATCAGTAGGTATGGACTCTTGGGGTGGAGGTTCTGGCGTAGAAGACTTTGGTGCCTGGTATCATCTTCTTGTTGGGACATTTACATTGATTGTCTGTTTAATATCACATTACCGTTTAAAAGGTATCTATAAAAATTTAAATATTCTTGTCGGTTTAATTTTTGGATATATATTATCTGTTATTTTGACAGTCACAGGAATTGCGCCAATGGTAGACTTTTCTAATATTGCTGAAACAATTCACCAGATTGGTTATTTCAGCATTCCAAAATTAGTATTCTTTACTGAACATATGCCTGTCTTTGATTTAGGAGCTTTCTTTACAATTGCGATTGTCTTTTTAGTTTCAGCTGCCGAAACAACCGGTGCCACAACTGCCGTTTGTAAAGGAGCTTTAGATCGTGATATTAAAATCGAAGAACTTCAAGGATCATTAGCTGTAGATGGATTTTCAAGTGCTATTTCTGGATGCTTTGGTTGCCTTCCTTTAACATCTTTCAGCCAGAATGTTGGTTTAGTGACAATGACACAAGTTATTAATCGTTTCACGATTTTTATAGGAGCTTTAATCCTTATATTAGCATCATTATTTCCACCACTTGGTGCTTTCTTTCAATCATTACCTCAATCTGTTTTAGGTGGTTGTACAGTTATGATGTTTGGTTCTATTATGTATGAAGGAATTAAGATGTTAAAAGATAACAACTTTGATGAACGTACAATGATTATTGTTTCACTCGCTTTCTGTATTGGTGTTGGAGTTACTCAAACTTCAGGCAATTTCTTTGCATGTTTCCCATCAGTTGTTGGAGAAATCTTTAATGGCAATGCTGTTGCTGGGGTATTTGTTGTTTCCTTATTATTAAGTCTAGTTCTACCAGAAAAGAAAAAGAAGGAAAGCCAGAATATGTAAAACATATTCTCAGCTTTCCTTTTTTATACAACAAAAACAACAAGTATCGTATAAACAATCAAAGTCACAATCATAAACATAGATAAAAATGCACTTGCAAAGGTTGCATCATCCTCATCTTTGTATAATGGACTAATAACTGGAATTAAGCCAAATCCCGTTGGACTCATAAAGTAAATGATAGGTGCTATCATAAAAACTTTATCTGACATCTGCACTGGGAAAAGGATGAAAAATCCAACAATGACCAATGCATAAAAAACAATTTTTATAGACATTAATTTCAGTAATGGTCTTAAAATAGACTGATCAATATTCAAATCATAACCTAAAATAAATAAAATCATCGATACGATTGGTGCGGTAGCCTGAGAAATCGTATTGGTATACATTTCACCAAATGAGGATTGAAGAATCATTTGATATAAACCAGAAAGATTTAAAAACAAACCAAAGATTACGGCTAATACAAAAGAATTAGTGAAAATATTTTGCATCAATTCTTTTGTTGATGTTCCAGATGCTGTCTTTTTAGCAATCACAATTGGATAAACAATAAAGCAAAGAACAGTTCCGGCAATATCAAAAATCACTGTATTGCTGGAAGTTCCGACAATTGAAAGATATAAAGGTAGTGCTACATTTCCTCCTTCGATTGTTGTTAATAAATATGGTGAAAAATCAGCATATTTTTTTCCTGTCCATGATGAAAGACATTTTCCTACAACCCATGCCAGTATAAACATGATAAAAACATAAACAATCATTTTAATATGTGAGACTTCAATTTGAGCACTGCACATCAAATTAAAAATTAAAATAGGAAATAAGATTTGAAAAACAATAACATTAGCACCATTTTTCTGTTCTAATGTAACCCATCCCTTCTTACGAGATATAAAGCCTAATGCAAGCATAAAAAATACTGGAAAAAGTGTTGTTAATGCGGCCATAAATTTCCTCCTTGTCAAGGACATATTACTATACAAACCCCGCAATAGCAAATACTTATATTTTATAAACATATATAGCTTATAAGCATAAATACATCTTTATTTTTTCATTATTATGCCTATAAAGAATAAATATATCCCATCATAAAACAAAATCTCTGAATATAAATCTCCTTTATCATATAAAAAAGACGTTCATAAAACGCCTTATAAATGTAAACCTTTCTGATAAGCTTCTTGTAATTTTTGTGTAGGAATATATCGTGGCTCACTTTCACAACCACCTGCAAGAACATGTCCTAAATCTTTCCATCCTAAAGCTTTTGTATAAAAAGAATAAAAAGATAAAGCCTGTTCAAAAGTCCAGAAATGATTATCTCCAGCACTCATTAATAGTACTGTTTCTTTATATGGATATTGATCATCTTGAGAAATAGCATACAAACGATCAATAAAGCATTTTAATCTTCCCGAAATTGACCAAAAATATAAAGGTGATGCCAAGACGATTGTATCTGTCCATTCAAACAAAGCATAATAATTCTGCATAGAATCCTGAATCACACATTGATGTGAATTCTTTTGACATGCTCCACATCCTTGGCAACCCTGTATATTTTCAGATAAAACAATTCTTTGGACATCATGTCCAGCCTCTTTAGCTCCTTTTTCAAAAGCTTGGGCTAACTGATTTGTATTTCCTTTTTGAACGCCACTTCCTACCACAATAAGTATTTTTCTCATTCTTTCTCACTCCTTAAAGCAAGTATACTTCCTCTTCCTCTTTATAACAAATACTTATATCCAATAATATTATATGCTTTTTGAGCATATAGTGATATAATAAGAAAAAAGGAGGATTTCTTGATATGGAACTAAGAGTTTTACAATATTTTTTAGCTATCGCTAGAGAAGAAACAATTTCCGGTGCTGCTCAACAATTGCATATCACTCAACCAACCCTATCTAGACAAATGAAAGAGCTGGAAGACGAACTGGGAAAGCAATTATTTATCAGAAGCAATAAAAAAATCACATTGACAGAAGAAGGGATTATTTTACGTCAGAGAGCTGAAGAAATCATCAATCTAGTTGATAAAACAGAGTTAGAAATTATGTCTGCTGATTCATCATTAAAAGGAGATATTTATATAGGTGCTGGTGAATCACACACATTAAAAATCATTACAAAATCAATGAAAAAGATACACGCAAAATATCCTGAGATTCAATTTCATATTCATAGTGGAAATGCTCCAGATGTTATAGAAAAATTAGATAATGGCTTAATTGATTTTGCTTTGTTAACATCCAATCCCAAAATTAATGATTACCATCATTTATTACTACCATTGACTCATCAATGGGGTGTCTTGATGTTGAAGGATGATCCACTTGCTCAAAAAGAAGCCATTACTTTTCAAGATATTCAAGATAAGCCTCTGATTGTTTCTAAAGAACTTCAACAAATTTCTGATTTGGTAGAATGGTTACATAATGATATTGAGCATTTGAATATTATTTCTTCTTATACATTACTTTATAATGCTTCTTTAATGGTTGAAGATGGGCTTGGATATGCTATTTGTTTTGATAAACTGATCAATACGACAGGAGACTCTTTACTATGTTTTAGACCACTTTCTCCTCATATTGAAGTTCCTTATTATTTTATTTGGAAAAAATATCAAGTCTTGACAAGAACTTCTCAATACTTTTTAGATGTTGTCAGCGAGACAATTCAAGAATTCATTGAATCATAAAATTCCCATTGGGAATTTTTTATACTTTAAAGGCATAGTTATTTATCAAATATAAGTATTTGATATTTTAAACGTATGAAACTAGAATATAAGTAAGGAGGGAAGAAGATGTGGAATTAATATCATTGGAAGATATGAAAAAGTGCTTAGAGGATATTGGATGTCATCAAGATCAGATTCGTGATTTTATGCAATACATTGAAAATAAAGAAACTCAAAAAATGTATCAATTCTTAAGAAAACAAAGATGTTATCTTTTGCAAAACTTACATCAGGAACAAAAAAGAATTGATTATATTGATTATCTGATTTATATATTAAAAAAAGAGGATCATCAAACATGAACAAAGCATTCAAAATCATTCTTGTCTCTTTTATGCTTTTATGTGGTTGTCAAAAACAGGAAAGCTATCAGTCAAGTTATAAACAAACCAATCAAACCCAAAAGGAGGATGATCTTATGGAACAGAGAACTTTAAAAATAAATAATCAATCGTTTAGCATTGATTTAGAAGACAATGAAACAGTTCAAAAATTTATAGAACTGCTTCCTCTCACAATGGATATGCAGGAATTAAATGGCAATGAAAAGTATTATTATATGGAAACAAGCTTGCCAACAAACAGTGAGAATGTTGGCTATATAGAAGCTGGAGATATCATGTTGTTTGGCGATAATTGTCTTGTTCTCTTTTATAAAAGTTTTTCAACATCTTATTCTTATACGCGTATTGGTCGTATGGAAAATGTTGAGAACTTAGAAACATATGTCGGTCAACAAAATATAACAGTGACTATTGAATAACATTAGATAAATAGAATAAAAATGAGGAGGTTTAATCATATATGAAAATTAATCACACTATTGAAAATCAAACTTTTGATGAAGAAAGAGCATTATATAACATTAAAAACACAGAAGTAAAAAACTGTGTCTTTGCAGGTCCTGCTGATGGTGAATCAGTATTAAAGGAAACCCGAAATATTAAAGTTGATCATTGTCAGTTTTCTTTACGTTATCCTTTATGGCATGCGCAAGGATATGAAATGACGCATTGTTCTTTAGATGAATTAACAAGAGCTCCTATTTGGTATTCACATCATGGTCTTATTGATTCATGTTCTATTCATGGTATTAAAATCTTAAGAGAATGTTCTGATACTATCGTTTCCAATTGTCAAATTGATTCACCAGAATTTGGATGGTTCTGTAATGATATCACAATCAAAGATTCTCAAATCAATTCTGAATACATGATACTCCACAGCAACAATGTCAAAATTGAAAATCTGAAATTTACAGGTAAGTATTCTTTCCAGTATATGCATCATCTTGATATCAGCAACTCTTATCTTGATACAAAAGATGCTTTCTGGCATAGTGAAAATGTCATTGTCAGAGATTCTGTTGTCAAAGGTGAATATTTAGGATGGTTTTCAAAAAACTTAACATTTATTAACTGTCAAATCATTGGAACACAGCCACTTTGTTATTGTGAAAATTTAAAACTGATTGACTGTGAAATGATTGATTGTGATTTGGCATTTGAATACTCTGATGTAGAAGCATCTATCAAAGGACATGTCGATTCTATTAAAAATGTTAAATCAGGAACTGTGACTGTTGATAGCGTTGGAGAAATTATTAATGAAGATGCTGTCATGGAAACAAATGGACAAGTTGTCATCAGACAGGTACCATCTGAACATCAGGAAAGATGTTCTTGCTGTTGTTAAAAAGTGTGGATTTCTCCACACTTTTTATTTCCATAAAATATCAAAATATAATTGATTTTGTTTTTCCCAAGTGGCTTCATTATGTTGGCCACCTTCCTCAATATGAATATAGCTCTGTCCTCCGCGACGAACAATTTCATCATTAAAGATTTGAATGTTCTTCAAAAAATATTGTGGATTTGAAGTCTCTTTTGAGCCAAAACTCCAATAAACACGAGTATCTTGATTGAAATCTTGGTTCTTCATTTCTTGCAATAACTGATTAGTGCATAAAGAAATTGCAGGTGAAAGACAAGCAGCTTTAGAAAAGTACTGATTATAGTGAATGACTGTATAAAAGGCCATTAAGCCACCCATGGAGCTTCCCCCAATACCAGTACATTCTCTAAAAGGAATGGTACGATATTTTTGGTCAATCATTGGTTTTAAATCATTGATAACCCAATCCATATATATACGCCCTTTGCCTTGAATAGGACCAAAGAAACCATTTTCAACATCATAAGGACAATATTCATTCAATCTTTCATGCCCTTCATGATTACATTCCATACCTACAATGATAAATGGTTTATCATAATGATTTAAAAAATCAGATAATCCCCATGATTTTCCATATGTTGCATCCTGATCATTAAAAAGATTATGCCCATCATACATATACATCACAGGATATCTTTCTTGTGTTTGATAGTAATCATCTGGCAAATAAACATGCATTGTTCGCCAAAGATGAAATGGTTCTATATAAACATCAAATTTTTCTATCATGATTAACATCTCCTTCCATCATCTAAACTTATTTTAAATCGATATAGTTCCTATGTCCAATGCTTTATATCTATACTTAAAAAGCATAGTTATTCATTGAATATAGGTATTTGATATATACTTGTTATTCTCATATAATAAATGTAGTTAAAGGAGGAATAAAAATGCTAGGAAATTTTGAATTTTGTAATCCAACAAAACTGTATTTTGGAGATGAATCATTAAAATATTTAAATACTGAATTACCAAAATATGGTTCTCGTATTTTACTCATTTATGGTGGTGGTTCTATTAAGAAAAATGGAATTTATGATGAAGTCATCACTATTTTAAAAGACAATAACAAAGAAGTTTTTGAAGTTTCAGGAGTTATGCCTAATCCAACTATTGATAAACTTTATGAAGGTGTACAAATAGCCAGAGACAATCAAATTGATTTTATTTTAGCTGTTGGTGGAGGTTCTGTTTGTGACTATGCCAAAGCTGTTTCTGTATCTATCCATTGTGATGAAGATCCTTGGGATAAATATTATTTAAGAATGGAAGAACCAACATGTCAAATCGTTCCTGTCGGTTGTGTTTTAACTATGGTTGGTACTGGTTCAGAAATGAATGGTGGTGCTGTTATTACAAATCCAAAACAGAAATTAAAAATTGGTCATGTTTTCGGTGACAATGTGATGCCTAAATTTTCTATTTTGAATCCAAAATATACTTTAACTTTACCAAATTATCAGATGATTGCTGGTTTCTATGATATTATGAATCATATCTGTGAACAGTATTTCTCTGGTGATGATGATAATACAAGTGATTATATCAGTGAAGGTCTAATGAAATCATTGATTCATTCTAGTCGTATTGCGATTAAAGATCCTCAAAACTATGAAGCAAGAAGCAACATCATGTGGATTGCCACTTGGGCATTAAATACATTAGTTGCGAAAGGGAAATCTACTGACTGGATGGTGCATATGTTAGGTCAAGCTGTTGGAGCTTATACAGACGCCACTCATGGTATGACATTAGCTGCCGTTTCATTACCATACTATCGCTATATTATGCCTTATGGATTAGATAAATTTGTCAGATTTGCGACAAATGTATGGAATGTCAATCCAGAAGGAAAATCAAAAGAAGACATTGCGAAAGCTGGACTTGATGCAATGGAAGAATGGATGAAAGAATTAGGGCTTGTCATGAATATCACTGATTTAGGTGTTACTGAAGATATGTTAGAAGGTCTTGCAAGATCAACAATTGTTCTTGAAGGTGGTTATAAAGTTCTTAATCATGATGAAATCATTCAAATCTTTAAAGAAAGTATGTAAAAACATGAGAAAAATCTCATGTTTTTTCTTTTATAAAATATAGTTTTTATAAAATATAGTTTTCTAAAAATACTGCAATACCATCTTCATTATTGGATGTTGTTATATATTGCGCAATGTCTTTAATTTTTGGATTTGCATTTGCCATGGCCACTCCAATATAATCTCTTATCATTTCATAATCATTGAGTTCATCACCAAATGTTAAAATGCAATCTGTAGATAAGTTTAATTCTTGGCACATTTTTTCAATACCTTTTGATTTAGAAAGTTCAGGATTTAAAAATTCAAATAATATCGGTGTTGATTGCACTCCTCGATAATGTGGATGCTTAATGTGATGATAATGTTGACTGATCTTTTGAATTTCTTCTTTATCAGCCATGAAAATCATCTTTTCTATTTGTTTATGATAATACGGTGTTAAGCCATCTACAACCAATGGTAATTGATTCTTATTGGCAATCTCAATCGCAAAATGATCTTCTTTTAAAACATGGAAGGACTCCTGATCATAGATGCCTGCATTAAAATCAAATTCTTGAAATGCTTCTAGTATAACAGGAATAAACTTTCCATCCAACAAATAACAAGATGACATCTTTTGTGTTCTCATATCTAAATAACATCCACCATTAAATCCCATAATCACATCCACATAAGGTTCAATTTCCCACTTTTTAATGAGATGTTTGACTGCAAATGGTGTTCTTCCTGTCGCAATTCCAAATAAAATCTGTTTGTCTTTAAGTTTTTTGATAGCTTCAATTGTTTTGTGTGTCACCATTCCCTGGTCATTCAATAATGTTCCATCTATATCCACAAGTACCAATTCAATAGCTTTCATACCATTTTCCTCCTTATTGATGTTTTTGCCATTGGCATTCTATCATTTCCATATGAGAGAATACAGCATCAAAAGATGAGTTTTCTGGTGAACATGCATAAATACCAAACTCAATTTCATCTGTCCCTTCCCACATATGACAAATACGCATCTGCTTAAAATGAACTCCATCAGTTGAACATTCAATACAGTAATCTGATTCTCTTCGACTCAAACGATACCACATAGAATGAATAGAAGCATCAATGTCTGTTGTGGCCCAATCTGAATAACCATGATTCGTCACAACACTCCCTAGTCTTTGAAATTCTTCATTTTCATATTCAATAGAAGCTTTTAACCAGTTATCACTATTTAAATACATGACAACACCACATTGATCAAATCTTCTTTTACTATTAAATTCAGTTTTTACAATAAATGAAAAATATTTTTCACTTGTTTTCATCTGTAATACAGGAGCATTATCATTTCTAAAACCATAGTATGTTCTTTGCCATAAATCTGTTTCAGGTTCTGTTGTTATGATAATCTTCTGATCTTGAATATCATATTTTTGAGGTTTCCTAGTCCATTCTAATTTGTTAAAATCAAATTCCATTATTTACCATATCCCTTCATTAACTTCATCTAATATATACACTAAATTTATTATATATAGAAAGAGATGACAATGCCACCTCTTTCTATTGATTATTATCTATACGTAATATGTTTCTTCTATTTACAAGAGCTTTTCTAGCTTCAGAAATATTTATTGTACACTCTCCATTTAGTCTTTCTTCTTCAGCTTCTAGGACACTTACACGTAAATCTAGTAACTGTTCTTTTCTTTCAGATACTTCTATATTTATAAAAACAGCATCTACTTTTTCATTAATAGCGTTATCCATCATTTGAACAACTTCTTTTATAGAATATCCTTGATTCCCTTTCATTCTATCTTTTTCAATTTCCAGAAGTTCTTTTTGAAGTTTCAACATCTTTTCTTGATAATTTTTCATGATTATCAGATCTCCTTTTTATTTTTATTAAAAACCAAATACTTTTCTTCTCAATTCCTTATTAGCAATCAGTCCTAAATATCCTCTTAATTTCAATCTTGCGCTATTCCATTTTTTATCTTTAGACATGAGTGTCCAATCATTATTAAGGTATTCTTTATTTTCTGATTCAAATATGACTTCTCCTATTTTATAAAATTTTTCATTATAAATCATATCTTCAAATATTTTCCATAATATCAGATATCTTTGATTATTTATGTTTTCAATACTTTCTTCAAAAAAATCAGAAAATACATAAATTTGGTAATAATTATTTTCAGCATAAACAAGCATGTCCATAATCCATAAAAGTGGATTTTCTATATCTATCGAGTTTTGCATATAATGATCATACATTTCTTTTAATTGCAAAAACCAATCTTTAAGATGAGAAGGTATTGATTTAAACTGACTTTCTTTCCAAAAATAAATCATATTTTCTGGATAAATATCAAAAAAATCTGATAATTCTCTAGCAGAAACAGAACACATCATATCTTTCATTCCAGAAATAATAACACTATCATAATGATCTAATAACTGATATATTTCAAAAAAATCAATGCCATAAACTTCTGATATAGACAAAAGTGCTAAATGAGGAGAATTCATCCATATTAATGATACTACAAAATTAAACAAGCTTTTCTCTTTTGGATAATCTTCATCATGATGATTTATAAAGTGATTTATCATATGAATCAATCTTTGGATTTGTTGTTTTTCTGTTTCTGTACTATTGTCTTTAAAACTTTGAACTGCTTCTTTATTTTTTTGTGAAAAAAATATTAGTCTATCAACAAACTCCTGATTCTCTTCATCCACATCTTCCCTCATATTATTAATTCCATATTTTAATGCTCGCATTTCTAACCATGGTACAAACGGATCATATTCATAACCAAATCCTCTATATCTTTTCAAATATGTATCATAATCATTTTCATCACTTTTTATTAAATTCCATACTTTAATAAAATCCCAGTTTTTCCAGGCATAGTTTTCATTAAACAATGAATTAATCCAGGCAATACAATCTCTTTCTTCATTTATTAATGGATCGCCATTTTCAAGAATAACAAAATCACCATCACTGTATAAACTTTCTAATACATATGCTGATTCCATGACAAAATTAAAAAAACTCCATCCTACTTTACGTGAATAAACATGACCAGTCTTCCCATTAAAACCAGAGTTTTCCCATAATGAGTCTTCAAAATAATTATAGATAAAATCAATATTTTGATATTTATCATATTTTACTGGATTGATTGTGATGATCTTTTTACCAAATAATGACTGTATTTGTTGTTCCATCATACCTCCTTGACGAAACAATGTTATCAATCTTTCTTTAAATTCTTCTTGCTTTTCTTTTGGTATACCTCGACTTTTATCAACAATATTAATACATGTGCCCATAGGCTATCTCCTTTCATATAGGATATATAAAAGTATAGCATAGAGCAAATTATTTTTATATGCTAAAAGCAATTTTTTATAATAAATATCTTCTCATGATTTCATAAAATCCTATAACAACAAAAAAAGAGTCTTCATATATCTATGAAACTCCTCAAATAGCATACTATCAATCTATTCCATATACATTTTATTGATAAAATAACAGTCATTATTATTGTTACATAAAAGCTACCACCATTTTCCTTTTTTTATTCTTCCAATTATCAGTATTACCATAAAAAAGAGTATTATTAAACCTATACCAATCCATAATGGTGAAAACACCCATATCCATGGCCAGTTAATATAGTTTGTCAGTTTTAAAGTAATGAATACTAATGTCAATGCACTAGAAAATCCCATTCCTGTATTCTCTATAACTTTATTATTTTTTCTTTTCCATACAGTCAGTTTTAATGACCAACCTAACGTCAGTAAAAATAATCCAATCGATATGATAATGATAGATAGTGTCTTATCTAACGACATCAATACTGGAATAAAAAATATAACTATACTTATACTCATTATGATTGAAGAAATAATAAGTAAAATGCTATGCATTTTATTCTCTTCAATAACATTTGTTAATACTTCATCTGTTTTCTCAATAATGTGTTTTTTTTCAATTCTTTCTCCATTGAATAATTCAGTTAGGGTTATATCTAATATCGAACATAATGGAACGAACAATGAAGGATCGGGTAGATTTCTGCCCCTTTCCCAGTTCCCCACAGTTCTATCAGATACACTTAATTTTTCTGCCAATTCTTTTTGGGTTAAACTATTTTCTTTCCTTAATTCAGCAATAAATCTTCCTATTTTTTCTTGATCCATAATACCATTCTCCCTTCATATTTATTATAATGTGATATAAAAATAATGAACAGGAAACATTTCAAGGGTTAGGATATTTTCAGAAAAAAATCATGACATCATAATTTTTCTTGTGTTATCTTTTATATTCTTTTTTTACATGCAAACTTTTCATTCTCATTATCGTCTTTTTAAATATTTTTTTAAAATAACACTTTCATAGATAGCTATGACTATGACTATTCCTGGCATGACTGTCAAAATAAAAAGAAAGAAACAGATTAACTTGTCATGAATCATCAATCCTTCAAAAATGAAAACCATACCATAAATCAACATCAAACGTGATGTTGCATGATTATATGATCGAATATTCGTTATCTGATTTATTTTTGGCGGATTTGAATTGTTATATATAGTCACTGGTTTCTTAGAAAAATAATAATAGATTGATACACAAATCATCATAAAACCAATAGCAATGGCTATACCTCTTTCTACTGACATAAATATTCCTCCTATTTACAGTTCTGTCTTTAATAATATTATGACATTTTCGATCAATAATCACAATCTATATAGGGCATCACATAAAAAATATGATGGTGTATCTCATTATTTTTGTGTCTTAATTTTATTTTTTAGTCTATATACTACTTCATATCATTGTATAAAAAATAAAAAGAGGCTGTAACGAAATAGAGTGATTTTACTCTAGCGATTACATGCCTCTTTTTTTATTATTCACCAATAATATTCATCATATCTTTTTGGAAGACTTCTGTTTTGCTTGCAGCATCATCAACAGTTGCACCTTTGATTGAGAAATAGAATTTACATTTTGGTTCAGTTCCACTAGGTCTAGCAGCAATCCAAGAACCATCTTCTAAATAATATTTCAATACATTTGATTTTGGTAAATCAATAGTTGTTTCATTTCCATTTTCAGTTCTTACACTTGTCTGATAATCTTCAACAGCAACAACTTTAACACCACCAATTTCAGTAGGTGCATCTTTTCTTAAATTATCCATGATTTCTTTAATTCTTGCAGCTCCAGCAGCTCCTGCTTTAGATAAAGCAATTTGACTTTCTTTAAATGCACCATGTTTCGCATATAATTCATTTAATACATCAATTAAATCTTTACCTTGTTTTTTATAATAGTTACCAGCTTCAGCAGCAGTTAAGACAGCTTGTACTGCATCTTTATCTCTAACGAAATCTTTAACAACACATCCATAAGATTCTTCATAACCAAAGACAAATTGTTTTTCTCCAGTTTTTTCATATTTACGAATCTTATCTCCAATGAATTTAAATCCAGTTAATGTTTTTTCTACATCAACACCATAGCTTCTTGCTACTAATTCACCTAAATCAGAAGTAACAATGGTATTATACATAACAGCATTATCAGGTAATGTTCCTTTTTCTTTCATTTGACTTAAAATATATTCAAGATAAACGGCAGCTGATTGGTTACCACTCATCAATACATATTTTCCATCATGTTTAGCAACAACACCTAATCTATCTCCATCAGGATCACAGATAACTACAACATCAGCATCAACTTCTTTAGCTTTAATGATAGCTAATTCATAAGCCATATCCACTTCAGGGTTAGGAGATTTTGTATTTGTATAATCTGGATCAGGAGCACATTGTGCTAATACTGGCACAACATCATATCCTAAACGTCCTAAACAAGTTCTGACAGGGATATTGCTTGTTCCATGTTGTGGTGAGAAAACAATTTTAAATCCACTCTTATCCATACCAGGATTAATTTCAATGCCCATAACAGCTTTATAATAAGCTTCATCAACTTCTTCACCAATCCATGTCATATATGGATAAGCTTCTTCATCACTGCATACATGAATATCTAATTCATCTTCAACTTCATTAACATATTTAACAACTTCATCAGCCCATTCAGGAATCAACTGACATCCTGTATCATCGTAAACTTTATATCCGTTATATTCTTTAGGGTTATGTGATGCAGTAATCATAATTCCACCAGCACATTTTAAATATCTCACAGCAAAAGATAATTCTGGTGTAGGTCTTAAACTTTCAAAAATAAATGATTTAATACCATAAGTTGCTAAAACTTTAGCACTTTCAATCGCAAAACGGTAAGACATATGACGGTTATCATAACCGATAGCTACGCCTCTTTCCTTTCCATTTTCTAATCCCAATACATATTTTGCAAAACCAACATTTGCTTTTCTAATAGTATAGATGTTCATTCTATTTGTTCCAGGTCCCAAAATACCTCTCATACCAGCAGTACCAAATTCAACATTTGTATAGAATGCATCTTCCTTTTCTTTTTCTCCCATGTTTGTTAATTCCATTTTTGTGGCTGCATCCATTGCAGGATGATTCAACCATCTTTCATAATTTGCTTTATAATCCATTATTGTTTCACCTCTATTTCTATTATAACAAATCTTAAAAACCAACGCCATAAAAACCCACTTTGAAATGTAAACATTTTCATTAAAAAATAATAGTTTTCACAAATTTATGTAACCACTATCATTTTTTGTTTTATTTATGTGTTTTTTCACTTTTCATAATAGATATTCAAACATAAAAAATAAAATCAATCATATAAAATGATGATATAATAATGAAAAGAAAGCGAGGTTATAATATGTCAAGAATTTTTATAACTGGTGATACACATGGCTCATATGATATTCAAAAACTTGCAAGAAAGAACTTTCCTGAAGGAAAAACCTTAACCAAAGATGACTATGTGATGATCTGTGGCGATTTTGGCTGTGTCTGGGGTGGTGAGTTAGCTGGATCTGATCGCTGGTGGCAAAACTGGCTCGATGAACAGCCTTGGACAACATTATGGGTTGATGGTAATCATGAAAATCATGATTTATTAAAAACATATCCCATAGAAAACTGGAATGGTGGACGTATTCATAAAATCAATAATAGTATATTTCATTTGATGCGCGGTGAAATCTTTACGCTTAATAATCAAACTTTCTTAGTTTTTGGTGGTGGCTATTCAACTGATCGTGTTTATAGAAAAGAAGGTATTTCATGGTGGAAAGGAGAATTGCCAACACATGAAGAAGTCAACCATGCCCTCACTAATCTCAAGAAATATCATAATCAGGTTGATTATATTTTAAGTCACGATGCCCCTCGTGACATTAAAGAATATTTAGGATTTTATGATAGCTGTGATACGACTGTTTATGGTGATGAATATGAAGATATTCATAGTGTTTTATATTTGCTTAAAAAGACCATACAATTTCAAGACTGGTATCTAGGTCATTACCATATAGATAAAGATATAGGAAGTATGCATATTCTTTATCATCAAATCATTGAAATCACTCATAAATAAAAAGCAAGGATCCCTTGCTTTTTTATCTTATCACATCTACACATTGACCATTGACATATTGGATTAAATCTTGAGGTTTTAAAATCACCTGTAAACCTCTTTTTCCTGCACTGATTGCAACTCTATCTAACAGCAAAATATCTTCCTGAAAATAAGTAGGAAACTTTTTCTTCATGCCAATAGGAGAACACCCACCACGCATATATCCTGTTAATGGTAATAAATCTTTCTGATGAAGCATTTCAACACTTTTATGCCCACTGGCTTTCGCTAGTTTTTTTAAATCAATTTCTTCCATGACTGGTATACAACAAACCAAATATTCATGATGATCATGTAATACAAGTGTTTTATAGATTTCATCTGCTTCTAAATCTACCTGATGAACAATATGTTCACCAGATAAATGATTGTCATCATACTCATATTCACGTGTTTCATAATTGATATGTTGCTGATCCAATAACCTTAATACATTTGTTTTAATCTTTTTCATTTTTACACCATTACTTATATGATTTATAGAATTCAATAAATCGCATCATTGCTTCTTTTAATAAATCTGAATTTGTTGCTGTATTAATACGTACCCATCCCTCATAATTATCAATAAAACGGCTTCCTGTTTCCAATAACACATGTGTTTCATTAGCCAAGTCAATAACAAACTGATCAATATTGGCTATTTTTGGTAAATAAACCCATATTAAATATCCCGTATCAGGTTTCATGATTTTCATATCTGTTGTCTCTAATAATTCCATTGTCATATTAATATTTTGACGAAGATATTCTAATAAATCATAATACCATTGTTTCCCCTCATTATAAACAGTTTCAATCATATAAATACCAATACGTTGTGGACCTATATGAAGTTTTGAGAGATAATCATTAAATTGTTTATTGAAATCTTCATTTTTACAGATTGTAAAAGATGTTGATAATCCTGAAATATTAAATGTTTTATTTGGCGATGATGATACAATAATATGATCATAAATATCAAAAAATTGAATAAGAGAAACAAATTTTTTATCTGATATAAGGATATCGCCATGAATTTCATCAGAGATAATCATGACTTGATATTTTTTACATAATTGAACTAATTGGTTAAGTTCTTCATATGACCAGGCTTTACCTCCAGGATTATGTGGATTACAGAACAACAAGACATCAATTTGATGTAATTTCAACATCTTTTCCAATTCATCATAGTCTATCAAATATTCCTGATTTTTATTTTTTAATGGCATCTTATAAGCATGCCCAATTTGAGCACAATTATAAAATGGTCCATAGACAGGTGTCATAATTAAAATGTTTTGATCTCTTGCGAATAAATCAGTTAATAAATGTAGTGATGTAATTGTTCCAATAGATGGAACAATCCAATCTTTGTTGATATGAATATGATGAATTTCATCATACCATTGAATAATGCTTTCATAAAAACTATCTTGGACATGAAAATAGCCTAAATCTCCCTCACTGACAAATTTCATTAATCTCTTTTGAACATTTTCATCCATCTTAAAATCCATATCCGCAATAAATAATGGATAAAACTGATCTTCAGTTTGAAAATGAGTATGGAATCTCTTATTGATATATGGAGCTTCCCATTTCATAGAACCATTATGTCTTCTTTCTAATATTGATCCAAAATCGTTTTTCATTCTTTTATCTCCCTTCATAATCAATATCTTTCCACAAAAAATACATCGGCCTATATGTTATTATAAGCCGTTTTCATGTGACAAGCAATAAACAGTTGTCACTGGAATCTTTATCATCTTTTTTTGTTTAAAACTTCAAATTGATTTTCTCAAAAGATTATACCACTTTTTTTGAAAACACTGATATTTATCATTACAATCATTTCTATGATAACTATTCTTAAAGAAATCATAAAAAATCTATTTAAATCATCAAATTTATGATGATTATTTGTTATAATGTAAACAAGGATGTGAGAAAATGACAAACAAAGAAAGATTTATTGAAATTTATAAAACAAAAATTCATCGTGATGGAAGTGAAAAATTATTAGAATTTTTATTATCACGTAATTCTGATTTTTTTGAAGCTCCTGCCAGTTCAAGATATCACGGTAATTATGAAGGTGGTCTACTGGAACACAGCCTCAATGTTTATGATTGTCTAAAAGACTATTTATCACGTGAACGTGTTCAAAAAACATACCATTTGAATTATAATGAAGAAACTATTGCTATTGTTGCTTTACTTCATGATTTATGTAAAATTAACTGTTATAAACAAAGTATGAGAAATGTCAAAGAAAATGGACAATGGATTCAAGTGCCTTTTTATGAATTTCAAGATACATTGCCTTATGGTCATGGAGAAAAAAGTGTTTATATGATTAGTGGCTATATGCGTTTAAAAAGAGAAGAAGCCTTTGCGATTCGTTATCATATGGGATTTGCTGGTAATGAAGATGCCAGAAATGTAGGTGCTGCTTTTGAAATGTTTCCACTCGCTTTTGCCTTATCTACTGCCGATATGGAAGCCACTTATTTTATGGAAGGAAAAAATCATTCTTAATCAAAACAAGCTTAGCTTGTTTTTTTATTTTCTTTAGAAAATCTTTATCTTTTTACTGGTTTCCTTTTTCGCTTTTTCGTTCATACTATCAATGTCGATAGGAGTGACCTTTATGATCAATAAAATCAAACAACATAAAAAAGAAATTCAATTTATAATCAAGTGTCTACTTATCATGGGTTTGATATGTTTATGCTTATATCAACCTATGATGAAGATCTTTGAAAATCCTCAGTTACTAAGAAATCAGCTACAAAGTTTTGGTTTATTTGGACAAATCATTTTTGTTGGTATTGTTATTTTACAAGTTATATTTGTTTTTCTTCCAGGTGAAATTGTAGAAATTATGGCTGGATTTATTTATGGTCCATTTGTAGGACTCCTCTTATGTTTAATAGGGAGTGCTATGGGTTCGTTACTGATTTATACTTTTGTTAAAAAATGGGGACAAAATTTTATTCAGCGTTTTATCAGTTTAGATCAGATAAATCAGGTTCATTTTTTACATAACCCAGAAAAAAGAAATATTTTATGTTTTATTGTTTTCTTTATACCTGGTACACCTAAAGATATTCTCACTTATCTCATTCCATTAACAGATATGAAACTTTCAACATTTCTGTTCATTACAACTATCGCAAGAACACCTTCAATTATCACATCTACCATTGGTGGTCATGCATTAGGAATTGAAGATTATCTGTTTTCTATCATTATCTTTGTCGTAACGGGTATTATTTCTTTCATTGGTATTTACATCTATAAAAAAATAAACAAACGAAAATTATCATATCATCTTTAGAAAATCTTTCGTTTTATCCTCTACTTTTCTTTTTTAAATTCAAGTATAATGTAGAAAAGTCGGGAGGGTTTTTATGGATTATAATATATTAATTGTAGAAGATGAAATTGAAATCTGTGATGCGATTGAGATTTATTTAAAAACACAAAACTATCATGTTTTTAAAGCGCATAATGGTATTGAAGGATTAGACATTGTTGAAAAAGAAACTATTCATCTCGCTATTGTGGATATCATGATGCCAGTGATGGATGGCATTCAAATGACAATGAAAATGAGAGAAAAATATGATTTTCCTATTATTATGCTTTCAGCCAAATCAGAAGATATTGATAAAGTCACTGGACTAAACATTGGAGCAGATGATTATGTCACAAAGCCTTTTGTGCCAATTGAATTACTTGCCAGAGTCTCATCACAGCTTAGACGTTATCGCAAATATCTAGATGCAACTGCAAAGAAAACATCACAGAATGTCTATACTGTTGGTGGTTTAGAGCTTAATTTAGATACCAAAACAGTGAGTGTAGATAATCGTCAAATCAAGGTCACACCTATTGAATTTAAAATCTTACAATTACTCATGGAGTATCCTGGAAAAGTTTTTTCAGCTGAAAACATTTATGAAAGTGTCTGGAAAGAAGATGCTATTAACACGGATACAGTAATGGTTCATGTCCGTAATTTAAGAGAAAAAATAGAATTAGATCCAAAACATCCTCAATACTTAAAAGTTGTGTGGGGCGTTGGATATAAAATTGAAAAACAAGGCAGGGATTAACTATGAAAATCAAAAAACATATCGCAAGTATTATTATCTTGGTAACACTGATAATAACAAGTATAGGAACTTATTTATGTTATCCTTTTATAAATCAAGCTACTCAAAAATCTAGTTTTGAAAGCCGTGATATTTCGGATTATATGTCTTCTTATCTGATTGAATACAGTTATGCATCTGATTTTCTACTCAAGGAAAGTCAAGATCCATCTGCTTCCATTTATGATTATTATCAATCCTCACAAGATGAAACCAATGCAGATTATTATTATGACTTCCAGTCAGCTGTAGAAGATAAAGTGAATGAACTCCATCAAAAAGAAGATATTTTCTTCCATATCACTGATCATCAATCACAAAAACAATTCTCTAATACCAATGATCCCATTTCTCAAATCTCACAAAACAAGGATTTACAAGACAAATATCAATGGTATATGCAAATTGAATTTGATAACAAAGGTGTTCCAAAAGTTACCCATACAAATGATGAGCATATCAATATTTATTCTCTAGAATCTCTCTTCTCTTATAACACCACATTTTATGATGATTATAGTCAAGAAGATATCACGATTCGCTATCAACCTTTACAAAATATCACTATAACACTTGCAGTTAGTGATCAATTGCATATGACCAGTCAAATTGGTTCTTATCTGATGAATATATCACGTAGCCAATTATATCTCTACTCACTTCCATATATTTTCACTGCGATTGTGGTTTGTTGTATTGTCACATTATGTATTCCTATGAAATATCTTGAACAAAGTCGTTTCTTATCCTTTGTGATGCGTATTAAATTTGCCTTTCTGGCACTCATATGGGGAACACTGGCTATTATGATGTATGCTGGTACGGCAATTATGATTGCAGGTACTATCCAAGATCAGTTCCAATATATTTACCAGCAATTTGCGATTGAAGCTATTGGTCCCTATTTAACTCCAGCCATCAATATCGCTTATTACTTTATTTTCTATCTCCTCTTTATCATCTTAGCTTACTTTATTAAATATCTTTTCCATAAAGGAATCAAAAAATACTTTTGGGAAAATACATGTCTTGGATGGCTAATAACTCATGGCTATCAGATTATGAATAAAGTCATTGATTTTGATCTAGATGATCCTTTAAACAAAACTGTCTTAAAAATCGTTTTATTCAATCTCTTGATTATAGCAGGATGTTCAATATTCTTTGTCTTTGGTATATTCTTTGCAGTGATTTATTCTATTATTATCTTTATTTTAATAAGAAAGAAATTTCAAGATATTCAAAATGATTATCATACATTATTAAAAGCCACTCAACAATTATCTAATGGTCATTTTGATGTACAGATTAATCAAGATATTGGTATCTTCAATCCTTTAAAAGATGAATTTGTTCATATCAAGGATGGGTTTGAAAAAGCGGTGAAGGAAGAAGTCAAATCTCAAAGAATGAAAACGGAATTGATTTCTAATGTTTCTCATGATTTAAAAACACCATTAACTTCTATTATCACTTATGTAGATTTATTAAAGAATAACAATCTTAGCAGTGATGATCGTCAACATTATTTAGATATCTTAGAAAGAAATTCTTTAAGACTGAAAAATTTAATTGAAGATTTATTTGAAGTCAGCAAAGCCAATAGTGGAGATGTCAAATTAAATCTTGTGGATATAGATATCATTTCGCTTATTAAGCAATCTCAATTAGAGTGTCAGGATAATTTAGATGAGAAATCTTTATCCATGAAATGGAATTCATCCCAAGACAAGATGATGTGTCATTTAGATAGTTCTAAAACTTATCGTATTTTTGAAAATCTATTTATGAATATTAGTAAATATGCTTTACCACATACACGTGTTTATATTGATATTCATGATCATGATGACCATGTAGAAATTATCTTTAAAAATATATCTGAAGAAGAAATGACATTTAATGAAAATGAAATCGTAGAAAGATTTGTTCAGGGAGATAAATCAAGAAATACGCATGGTTCTGGTTTAGGACTAGCCATTGTCAAGAGCTTTACTGAAATACAAGGTGGGCAATTCAAAGTAGAGCTAGACGGTGATTTATTTAAGACTATTGTCATCTTCCCTAAGTGTTCATAAAACAAAGAAGTTTTCGATTTGAAAACTTCTTTTTATTTGCATATTCATTGACAAGATTCTCTCTACGCATTAAGATATCCAAAGAATAGAATGGGGAGGTTCATTCAATGAAAAAATTAATAAATGTTTCAATGATTTATATGATAGCAGCTCTTGTGGCGGGTGTTTTTTATAGAGAATTGACTAAATTCAATCAATTCACAGGAAAAACAACATTAAGTGTTACACATACGCATTTATTTATTTTGGGTGTCTTTGTTTTCTTGTTGTTGGCACTCTTTATTAAAAATGATAAAGATATATTAGAAAGCTCATTATTTAAGAAATTCTTCATTTTATATAACATAGCTTTACCATTTTTTATTATCATGTTGATGACAAGAGGAATTGTTCAAGTCTTGAATATTCAATTATCAACTGCAATGAATGCGATGATTTCTGGTATCGCTGGAATCTCACATATACTTTTAGCTATATCTTTTGTTTTATTCTTTATCATTCTACGAAAAAAATCTATTCAAGCCGAATAGATTTTTTTATGAAAACAATAAAGCAATCAAAATGAATGCAAAGATGATTTGTGATGTTCCTGTTAAACATCCATATAACATAGCTTTAGGTCCTTCTTTAATAAGATCAGCAAATTTAACACGCATCCCTATGGCTGCTAAAGCAATAATCTCAAATTGAGAACTTACCATTTTTGCTGATGTAGAAATGATGGCTGGTAAAATACCTGTACTATTGATAATACTAAAAATAAAGAATCCAATAACAAACCATGGAACTTTGGCTTTAACCTTAGCTGCTACTCCTTCCTTTTTAGCAAACAATGGCTGATTTTCATCAAGATTCATCTTGGCATATGTTAAAGCAACGACAACCACAAAAATGATTCTGACAATCTTAAAGATTGTCGCAAATTCCACAACCTCCTGATTCACAAGTGATGCTGATGCAATGACCTGTCCAATTGATTGCAGTGTTCCACCAATCATCGCTGAAGTCTGAAGTGTTTCATGATGATATAATAAGCTTGTTAAAATAGGTAAGACAACCATCAAAATTGTTCCCGTTACATTCACAATTGTAATTGAAATACCTTTATCTTTACTGTCAGCTTCCACAATTGGAGAAACTGTTCCAATGGCTGAAGATCCACAAACGGCATTTCCTGCACACATTAACAATGAAAATTTCTTTGTGAATTTTAATCTTCTTCCAATAAAATAACACATAGTGATAGTCAATATCATTTGTAAAGCAATAAAGGCAACACCTTGTATACCAATTCCCATAATATCTGTTAATTGTAATGTTAAACCTGTTAAAACAATAGAATATTCTAATAAACGACTTTCTGAAAATTTCGTTCCCACATTAAAAATATCTTTATTTAAAAATGTATTGCCTGCAAGCATTCCAATCCCAATCGCAAAAAGTGCAGCACCAATACTTGGAAAAAACTTCGCAATCTGCTGAGCTATAAGTCCAATAGCCAGACAAACTATAAATCCTGGTAATATATCTTTGATTTTATTCACTTTGTCATCTCCCCTTATCAACCAGGGTTATATTACCACAATTTTCATATAAATAAAAATTATGATATTTTATTTATTATAACAATATATTATAATGAAGATGAGGTGATTTCATGATAGATGACAAAATGAGAACATTTGTAGAAGTTGTTGAATGTCAAAACTATACTCAGGCAGCTAAAAATTTACATATTACTCAGCCTGCCGTTACACAACATATCAAAGCTCTGGAAGAACATTATCAACAAAAGTTTATTGATAGCACTCATAAATCTTTCCATCTCACCAAAATGGGTGAACTTTTATATCACTATGCCAAAACACAGATTCATAATGAAGATCTTTTTCAAAAACAGCTCCAAACAGCTTATCCACCTTTAACTATTGGCTCAACACTATCCATTGCCGATTATTATATTCCTCATATGATTGCGAAAAAATTCATTCAAACTTCTCGTCCATGTGAAATTGTTGTCGCTAATACGCATACTTTAATTCAAAAACTCATTAATGGTGAAGTTGAATGTGCTTTTGTAGAAGGACAGTTTGATACACAATTATTTGATTATCATTTATTAAAACAGGAAAGATTTATTGCTGTTGCAAGTATTCATCATCCTTTAGCTCATCAAAAAATAACATTTGAACAGCTTTTTGCATATCCATTACTCATTAGAGAAAAAGGTTCAGGAACAAGAGATATCCTAGAAAATTATTTACAACAGACAATCTATCCTCTTTCACGTTTTTCACATTTTATTGAAGTGGGTAGTTTATCTATGATAAAAACATTGCTTATGGACAGTCAGGCAGTTACTTTTTTATATGCTGGCGTTGTGAAAGAGGAAATACAAAATCAACAATTAATTGAATTACAGATTGAAAACTTTCATATTTCTCGTCCTATGCACTTCATTTATCTCAAATCACATATTCATAAAGATGAGTATCAGCAATTATTTCATATGATGACAGAATGAGAAAGGAGTTTTCTATGATTTATTTCCTTATTATCAATTGTATTGGCTTTATAATAATGAAAATAGATAAATCCAAAGCCAAGCATCACTTATATCGTATAAGTGAAAAAGCACTTTTTACAGTTGCCATTATCGGTGGCAGCTTAGGCGTATGGCTAGGGATGTATCTATTTCATCATAAAACTAAACATTGGTATTTTGTATGGGGTATTCCTATGATTGTCATCATACAGATGATAATCATATATAAACTGCATTTTCATCTATGATTGATTCACAATTTGAAAATCATCATAAGTTAAATCGAGAAATGGAATATTTGTATTTTGACATTGATAAAAGAGTGAACTTTCTTGAGATTGCATCAGATCTTCAACGCATCTTAAAAGAAGATTTTCAAAGACTTGGCGAGCAGGTGCTGAAATAGGATGATAAATATCTCTATATTCACCTTTGATTAACTGACTTGGCATGGCAATAAAATATCCATTTTCTTTTTCTATAATTTTAATATCATGTAAAGCAAGAACGCCTCCTATTGTTAAAGTAGCAGAGGCTTTTAAACTTCCACCATGATAAACCTTTGTTATTTTTATTGTATCTATCATATAATCTTTCCTTTCTGTATTTTCTTTTTATTCTTGATTTGTCTTGTTCTCTTGAATGGCATCACTGAGAATTTTTTGAACAACTTCACTTTTGGCATCAGCATAGTTCTGTACATATTTCCATGTTTTCTTTGCTAACTCTTTTTTTGTATTCTCATAAAGTTCTCTCGCATCATCGTGTAAGCGTAAATAATTTCTAAACAAGAGATACTTTCCAATTTCTTTTGACCCTTTTGAAAAAACATGTAAATGAATATCAGTATCTGGTCCTTTAAACATATGATGATTTTCAAAATTTGGTTCCCTCACTCTTAAAATATAACCTTGCCGACATAAATCATCCATATAATCTTCTTCTTTGCCTGCATCTTCAACAACAAGTAAAATATCAATAATAGGCTTAGCCATTAATCCTGGCACAGATGTTGAACCTATATGTTCAATCATCAAAGCTTTATCTTTTAATATTTTTAAAATTCTTTCCTTCTCTCTTTCAAATAAAGCAGGCCATTTTTCATCATATGGGTTTAATTGAATGGTCTGATTATGCTCAACATTACCATTGACAATCACTTTTTGAATATATTCATCGCTTAATTTCACCATATAACATCAACCTCCTTTCAACATATCAATGAACTTCTTATAAATCCTAATCATATTATACATGGATTCAAGCTAAATAAAAATAAGATTCAATCTCGAATCTTATTTTTAAAAACTCTAAATACTATCAAACTGTTGAACACCCCATGTATGAATCATATAATAAAGAATAATGTCTAATAGAACCATCACAATAATCACACTATACATATACATAGACACAGACATAAGATTGATCAACCATAATCCATAAACCATTGCGATAACAATCGCAACCCCCATTGAAATAAACATCGTTAAAACAACAGGTAAACTCTGTTTCACACAGACTGTTTCATTAACCCAGTCAAACTTAGGCTTCCATAAATTGAGTAATAATCCTAAGAAATCAATCAATAGTGTAAATAAGATAGGAACAACCAAGACAAGTAAGCTATCAATCATTCCAATACCTGTCACATAAATCAAAGCGACAGAAAGAATTAAACCACCGGGAATACATAAGAAAGCATGCATAGCTAATTTTGAATTTAAAATATCCTGTGTTGTTATAGGGAGTGATTTAATAATCCAGAAACGATCTCCTTCTAAAGAAATAGAGGATGCACTGATCATATTTAATGATGATACAGCAATAACCATTAAACATAACACTGGAGTCATATATTCTTGAATCTGAGGAATAGAAGCAATCATTTGAATTTCATCTTGATAAATCAAGACAGCTCCCGCAGCGATGATACAAAGAATAATACCCATTGCTCCATTCAACATCACCATCGCATTAGAAGTAAAATGTTTGATTTCTCTGATGACAAGAGCTTTAAACATTGTATTTTGTTTCATTGGTTTTGCTTTATAAATAACTTTTTTCATCTTAGGTTTTGAAGTTGCCATCTTTGTAAAGTTAACTGACAATAAGTAAATAACCAAAACAAATGGTAAAACGGCACATAACAAGTAAATCACAAAACTTATCACATTACCATCTGTCAATGCAATACTTAAATGATAAAGTGGGAAGACGGTACTCTCAATCGCTTGAGCAATCGTTTTTCCATTTTCAACAAGCCATACAAGATATGTCTGTAAAGAGTTCACAACATACATATATAAACCAAAGAAACCTACAAATAATACAATAGAAATAACCGTTTTGAAGCGATGAATTTTGACAAGCACATGAGCTAAAATCCAGCTAAATAAACAAGATAACGCTAAAACAAACAATGGCAGTGTCAAAACAACAATAATAAACATAAAGATTTCAATCATCGTCATACCGACATTAGTGATATAAACATAGAAAGCTGGTATCGCAATCAAAGACTCATAGACATAATTTAAAATCAAAATTGTAAACACACGACTCAATAAAATATCACTATTTTTAATAGGCATAGCCAACAACAATTCATTATCTTTAGCTTCATAAATTTCATGATGTGTTAAGAAAATACTTCCTATAAAGCAAAGCAAAATAATGAATAATGCCATTAAAGCAAAGTATAACCATTCAATCCCCATCATTGAAAATGGTTCAATCAAAGAATAAAACAACATCCCAAACATGCCAATAAAGACAACACCTACATAAGCAAACAATAAACCAAATAATATCAGCTTTCCAATACTGTTCCCTTTTTTCTTAGAACTTTTTGTTTGTCTTAATAAAATACCCTGCAATCTAATCTTAATGAGCGCCATTAACATTGTCATCATCCTCCAACTCTAAGAAAACATCTTCAAGTGATTCATCACCAATTACATCTTGAGTCTTTCCACTGACAATCAATTTTCCTTGTTTAATAATCGCAATACGATCACATAACTTTTCAGCCACTTCCAAAACATGTGTTGAAAAGAAAATGGCACCACCACGATCACAATGATCACGCATGATTTGTTTTAATAAATGTGATGCTTTTGGATCCAATCCAACAAAAGGTTCATCCATTAAAATTAATTGTGGTTGATGTATAAAAGCTGAAATAATCGCTAACTTTTGTTTCATCCCGTGTGAATAAGCACTAATAGGTTGAGCCAGATCACTTGTTAATTCAAATAAATCAGCATATTTTGATATACGTTCTTCTCTTTGTGTTTTTGATACCTGATAAACATCTGCCACAAAATTTAAATATTGAATTCCTGTGAGATATTCATACAAATCTGGATTATCTGGTATATAAGCCATGATTTGCTTACATTCTAAAGCATGACTTTTCATTGATTTTCCATTAATAATGATTTCCCCTTCATCAAAAGGCATAATACCAGCAACAGCTTTCAATGTTGTTGTTTTTCCTGCCCCATTATGACCAATAAAGCCATAAATATGTCCTCTTTCAATATGCAATGATAAATCATTAACAGCTTTATATTGATCATATTTCTTTGTTAAATGTTCAATCTTTAACATCTTATATATCCTCTCTTTCTATAAATAATTATTAAAATTATTTATATTATATATTTTATATCTTTAATATTTAATCGTCAATCTTTTGACTACATTTTCTAAATAAAAAATAAGAATACACATAAATAAATACAGTCATACCTATAATACCAATCATCAATATCAGATAAGTGTACGAAAAATGAATTAATGCACTTATACCATTTATTAATCCAATCATCACAAAACAATATCCACTAATTTTATGTGTCTTTTTCCAGACATATTCACTTGCTAGTGTCCATGGTGTTTTGATGCCAAAGAAATAATTTTGTGGAACTTTTGGCAAATAATTTCCCATTCCTATCAATAATAACGACATCATCAACCATATAAAAATCTCAATATCCCCCTGTGGATTAAAAATCATATATTCAAAAAAGATAGCCAAAATAATAAAGAAAACTGTTAATCCACACTGAAAAATACGATATGTTTTCTGTCTTTTTTCTAAATTCATTCTTTTAGGATCAATATGCTTTGTAAGTGACATGCCATAATAAACAAATATTGGTAAAAAAGCTAAAAGGAAAACCCAATAACGACTTCCATATCCATCAATCTCCCATTGTCCATTCCAATGTATAGGAACAACATGAGGCATCATAAAAATACCTGCACACAAAAGAATTGTGACTAACCATAAAATCCAATCAAAAGCTCTCACTTTCATTTTCATTCCCCCATATCAATAAAATTCATAAACCACTTCATTACTTCTTGAAAAACAGACATATCAATACTATAAACAATATTCTGCCCCTGTCTTTCATCAATGATCAAACCACTTGATTTCAAAATAGATAAATGATGTGATATAGATGGTTTCGTCATTTGAAAACAATCTGCAATTTCTCCAGCATTTAAAGGTCTATCCTGTAACAACTCTAAGATTCTTCTTCTCGTTGGATCACTTAACGCTTTAAATGCATCACCCATATCTCTCCCTCCTTTAATATTTAGATATTTATCTAAATATCTAAATATATTTTATCACTTTGCTTTCTATTGTCAAACAAAAGAAAAAAGAACTATACAAAATGTATAGTTCCATGTATTTGAAGCCTTATATTATTCAGCAACTTTTTGTTCTTTAATAACTTTAGCAATTGATGCGATTACGTCTTTTTCATCTTCACCTTCAGCTACGATTTCTACAGTAGCTTTAGTAGGAACACCTAAAGACATAACACCCATAATTGACTTCAAATTAACTTCTTTACCATTGTAACATAATTTGATATTGCTAGTAAATTTGCTAGCTTGGTTGACTAAGATAGTTGCAGGTCTAGCATGTAATCCAACTGGATCTGAAACTACAAAAGATAATTTTTCTGCCATCTTATTGACTCCTCCTTAATAATTTATAGTCTTATTATAACACATTTCAATTACTTTTCCATACATTTTCAAAAGTTTTTAATACGCTTTCATAATATTTTTTTGTCAAGTATTTTAACTCTTTTTTTCTATTCCAAAAAGCATTGATATAATGAATAAAACTTCATATAAAAAGGAGAATTGACTCAAAATTCTCCTAAAAAGTTTTTTGTGCTACAACCAAAAATTGATGTGTTGTCATTTCAAAATATGAATGATCTTTCATTTCTTTTAAGGCCTGTAAATAGAAAACCTGATATCTATTGACATTCGCAAAGTCTGGTGACACTTTTGTAAAATATTGATATAATGACTGAATACTATGAAAACGAATTGTTCCATAATCTTCAAATTTATCAACAATACGCATACCAATACTTTCTAAAGTCTGTGCACAGCTTTCAGCATCCCACTTTCCTTTCATTTGGAAAGGCATATATAAACGAACAAATTCTTTTAAATTCTCTGTTCCATGCTGATTGACAATGAAATATCCACCTTTTTTCAAAACTCTTTGGATTTCATTTTTATCATAATTACATTCCTGGCACATAATAATATCTATTTTTTCATCTTTAAAAGGCATTTTCCCAGTTGGTGTCAATGTTGTGACTTTGACTGATGAATCATCTTCAAACTGACTCTGTACTCTTTGTGTATCCGTATAAGGCTCAACAACAAACATCGCTTCCGTATCATCTTTAAATTGACTCGCAAACTTTCCTGAATCCACACTCATGACAGCCAAATGATCTTCAGGTGTCATATATTGTCTTAAAATCGAAGTTTCATCATAATTTTGAGGTGTTAATGTATAATCTTTTTCAAAATCAGTATTTGGCGTAAAATGTTGTAATTCATCTTGTAATAAATGCGCATCTTCAATTTGTCTACGACATCTTTTTTTACTATATATCAAAATAGCATATTGAACAACTGCATCAGCAACAATACCCATTGCTAAAAACAAGGCAAAGTAAATAAACCACTCTAGACTAAACAGTGGTGCTGGTGATGAAATCAAATAACAGATAAAGCAAAGAAAGACCATATATCCAACACGATTATAATTAAATGGTTTATCTAAAGATAAAAACCAGTTTATATTGTTCATCTTTTCCATTTTACTTTTTGTTATTTCAAAAAAGACGACCTGCATTAAAAATAACACTGCTATAAAAATTAATAATAATATCATTAAATATTCCATATAAACTCCTTATTCTATACTTTCTCCCTCAATTGTATAATAATGATATCCGTCTGAAAAATATCCCTCATTATGGAATGTTAAATCTCCTTCAATAGAAAACAATTCTTCCATATCATCATCTATACTATAGACATAACTTCTTCCATTTTTATTCAATAACAAATAATTTTCATCATTATATTCAATTAAAGGTGTTTCTGGTAAAGATGTATATTCAACAGGGAAAACTTCTTTTCCTGTTATATCAATAATACCATACATACCATTTTCATTATAAACCGCATAATATGAACTGCCTATGTACTCCATACGATAATATGCTTTTTCTGTCAATTTTTCACCTTTATCGTCGATTAATGAATAACCTTGATCATCAATTTTCACAATAGCTCTACCACAAGCATCAAATGGATTCGCTTCAAGATATGTTTGGTCAAACACCTGCTTATTGTCAAAATTATAATAGACATATCCTTTTTCTTGTACATAAACTGGATACATTTCAAAATTTAATTCCTGCACATTAGGATATAATTGACAATTTTCAAGTGTTCCTTTTGACTTTCCATCTTTATATATATAATGTGGTCCATAAACCTTTTCTTCACGTATTAAATATGTCTGTGTATCATAATAATAAGTATTAATTAAAGTTGGAACACCACCAATAGAATAAAGATATGTTTTATCATCAGAAGTTAAAATGATATTATCTTTATTATCAAAATAAGCATCTTCAATCGCAATGTTGTTTTGATAAACCTTTTGATTTTGAAAATCAATATATATCATACTTTTTAACTTCTCATCATTAATGATACATCCAGCATCATTTTGAAGTAAAAATGTATAAGTTCCTTTTTCTACTTCAAGATCAAAATCTTCATCTTCATTGCCAGTCACATAATAAAAGTGATTCTTATCTTTAAATCCAACAACCATAGATTTTCCATTTTGATATTGTGAAACATATGTCACAGCATCTTTTCCTCTATAAAGTTCTTCACCATTTTGATATAAAACAATATATTCTTTATCCTGATAAATCACTGGTAAACCAGTTTTCATAATACTTGTTTTGTCATTGGCCTGATACAAGATTTCGCCTTCACTATTTAAAACATAAAGATTATCTTTAACCAATTGATTTTGAGAAGTTTCTTCTTGTTTTTGATTATCTTGTTTTTGATCATCTTTTTTCTTTTCTTCTTTTTTAGTCGCAAAAAACATCTGATCTACACTTTCTAGCGTTTCATATTCACCCATTGGGATCATTTCATCACCATCCAATGAAATCAATCCCACTTGTTTTTGACTATTAGTGACAATATATCCTAAGTTCCCAACGCGTTCAAATGATTGGTATTGATATTCTGTTATTTGTTCACCTTCAGAATTATATAAAGCGCTTAATTCTTTATCATTTGTTAACATAAAGTAGTTTAGTTTTTGATTTTGACTACATCCCACCAATAATAAAAGTGTTATGAGCCCAACGAATATTTTTTTCATCGTTCAATCCTCCTTTAGTTGCCCCTAGTATACCATAAAATATACTTTTTAGCATTGTTTTTTCAAACAATCAGACTATAATAGAAAACAAGGGGTGATATGAAATGAATGAAACATTACAAACAATCGCAAAAAGAAAAAGTTGTCGCAGTTATCAAAATCAAATGATTAAAGAAGAAGAACTTCAAGCTATTTTAAAAGCTGGAATTCAAGCACCTAGTGCTATGAATAGACAATTATGTGAAATCTATGCCATTACCAATTTGGCTTATATTGATGAATTAACAAATGCTATTAAAAAAGTAAGTGAAGAACGTGGTGAAAAGAAACCTGATTCTTATCATTTTTCTTATCATGCTCCTGTCTTATGTATCGTCAGTGGTCCTGAATATGATTCAAGACGAGTAGAAGATGGAAGCTGTATATTAGAAAATATCTTTTTAGCCGCAGCAAGCTTAAATATCGGATCATGCTGGATTAATCAATTACGTGATACACAAAATGTTGATGAAGTGAGAAATGTCTTAAATAAACTTGGTATTCCTCCTAATCATCAAGTTGTTGGTTGTGCAGCTATTGGATACGTCAATCAAGAAGGTGCTACAAAAGAAAAGAAAGAAAGTCGAATTCATATCGTTAGATAATCATTGATCTTAAATAAAGAGGCTATAACGTATAACGTTTAGCCTCTTTATTTGGGTATATGTTTGTAATATTAAGATTAACCGATGTATAATGGTTGGTCATTACCAACGACTTCACCAGTTTTTGTTGTCGCAACATAATATACAGAAGAATCTTCTGGTTTATAATAAACCTCTAATGTATCAATAGTTGTCATTTTAACACCTTTTGATTTAACATCCTCTTTTACTAACTTCTCAATAGATGTTGTTTCAACATTTTTATTATGAAATTGTACTTGTAATTTAATTTTCACTGCGTCCCCTCCTTAATTCATATTATAAATGAAAGCGTTTTACATTTCAATAAATTACTTCATTTACCTCCAACAATATACCACTTTTTTAAGAAATACTCAAATTTTTATTGAATTTTTTATGATTTTCTCATATTTTTTATATCATATTCTCAAAAATATTATCAAATTTTTAATACAAAAAACATATTTTATCAATTTATCTAATCTTTAAAATAATCGGATTTATCATTTCTTTGATTGATAAATCTTGATCAATCCCTTTAACAATTTACCTTATCAGCCATGTTTTCAACTACTATATCACAATTTTTCTCTTTTATTTTACATGAAAAAAGATTCTTACTTGTCCATTCAAGTAAGAACCCTTTCATTATCCATTCATTTTTTTCGTATAAGCTTTTCTTCTTTCATTTTCAGTTAATAAACGTTTTCTTAAACGAATATTCTTTGGTGTCACTTCTACAAGTTCATCATCATTAATATAATCTAAACAAGCTTCTAGGTTGAAAACTCTTGGTTTCTTTAAAACAACAGTTGAATCTTTTGTAGAAGAACGTGTATTTGTTAATTGTTTTCCTTTTGTGACATTGACAACCAAATCATTATCACGGCTATGTTCACCCACAATCATACCTTCATAAACTTCTACACCTGGACCAACAAACATAACTCCACGATCTTCAACACCGCCAAGGGCATAAGCTGTTGTTTGTCCTGTATCAATAGAAACAAGAACTCCTAACTGTCTTTCTCCAACAGTATCTCCTTCCATTGGGCGATAATCTAAGAATGAATGATTGATAATTCCATATCCTTTTGTCATTGTTAAAAAGTTTGTCATGAATCCAATTAAACCACGTGATGGAATGATATAATGCACTTTTGTCATACCGTTATCAGATTCCATATTTTCTAATGTTCCACGTCTAAATCCTAAAGATTCAATAATACTTCCAATACATTCATCTGGTGCTTCAATAAAGACTTCTTCATAAGGTTCACATTTAACACCATCAATTTCTTTAATAATAACTTTTGGTTTAGAAACCTGTAATTCAAATCCTTCACGACGCATATTTTCAATTAAAATAGATAAATGTAATTCTCCACGTCCTGAAACAATCCATTCTTCAGCATTTGGCACTCTTTCAATCTTTAAAGAGACATCTCTATTTGTTTCTTTAAATAATCTTTCTTCTACTTTACTTGCTGTAACAAACTTACCTTCTTTACCTGCAAATGGTGAAGTATTTGTACCAAAAACCATTTGAATTGTTGGTTCATCAATACGTAATAATGGTAAAGGTTCTTCATGTCCCATTGTACAGACAGTTTCACCAACACCAATATCCGCAAGTCCCGCAATAGCAACAATGTCCCCAGCACTAGCTTCTTCAATTTCAATTCTATGTAATCCTAAAAAGCCAAATAATTTTTGAACTCTAAATTGTGTTTTTGTTCCATCTGCTCGTAAACAAACAACAGTTTCATTAACTTTAACTTTTCCTCTTTGAATACGTCCAATACCAATACGTCCTACATATTCATTATAGTCAAGTAAAGCAGGCTGGAACTGTAATCCACCTTCTTCATCTACTAATGGAGCTGGAATTTCATTGATAATCATATCAAATAAACAATCCATATTAGGAACCTGAGTTGCAATATCAGGATCTAAGCTTGATGTTCCCATTAAAGCTGAAACAAAGACAGTTGGGAAATCTAACTGATTATCATCAGCACCTAATTCCATAAATAATTCTAAAACTTCATCCATAACTTCATGAATACGAACAACTGGACGATCGACTTTATTAATCACGACAATTGGTTTCACTTTAGCTTCTAGAGCCTTCTTTAATACAAAACGTGTTTGTGGCATTGTTCCTTCATAAGCATCAACAACCAATAAAACACCATCAACCATATTCATGATACGTTCTACTTCACCACCAAAGTCAGCATGACCAGGTGTATCCATAATATTAATACGATAATCTTTATAATTAATAGCAGTATTTTTAGCTAAAATAGTAATTCCACGTTCTCTTTCAATGGCATTTGAATCCATTGCTCTTTCAGCAATCTGTTCATTATCCTTTAATGTTCCAGATAATTTTAATAACTGATCAACAAGAGTTGTTTTTCCATGGTCAACGTGAGCAATAATTGCTATATTTCTAATGTTATTCATGTTTTTCACTCCTCCTTTTTGCCTTTTTGATTATAACACAATTCATTGAAAAGACAATACAAAAAGCTTGACTCTTTATTGAATTTATCATGAAAAATACAGGGAGTTTAGCCCTGTATGAAAAAATCATATGTCAGTTGAATCACCTGACGAATATGTTCTAAATTATCATAATTGTGTGTCGCACCTTCTATTGAATGAAAAACTGGATTGACAAAACCTTTTAAATATTTCTGAGATATCGCATAAGGAACTGTTGTATCTTCAGTTCCATGAATTATCATAAGATCATTTTGATAAGTATCTAAATTCTGATATAAATCTCTCGATGTTATATCTTCAACAAATTCATGAGAGATTTCAAAACCACTATGATCATAATAAGGAGCTTCTTCAACATGCCCTTTTAAATATTCAATCGCTTCAGGAAGATTGAATGCAGGTGCCCATAAACACATTTTAGAAATATCTTGAGGATACATTTTAGCAACCTCACTTGCGATAGCTCCACCCATAGAATGACCAAGCAAATAAATATCTGTCACACAATCCATCTGTTTGACTTCCTCTAAGATTTTGATAGCTGAATCTAATTCATTTTGAAAAGTCATATCTTTAAAATCCAAATCAGATTGTCCACTACCTAAAAAATCCATACGAATGGTTCCAATATTTTGTTTTTCCAGCATTCTTGATAATTGTACATAAGAAAATTTTGTTCCTGTATTTTGACCTGTAAAGCCATGAAAAATAATACATACTGGATATTGATTTCCATCAGGTTTATGAAAGTATCCACGCATAACTCCTTGATTTGTCTTGATTTCATAATATTCTTGCATGTCTTTATCCCCCCCTTATAATTGATTGAAAATCGCCTCTGTCAATAAAGCATAACCATCTTCGTTAATATGTAAACCATCAATAAAAACATCTTCTCTTAAAACATTATCTTGATATAAAGACTGATAAATATCTATAAAGTGAACATAGTCATAAGGTATCATACGTTTATATTCCTGCATGATCATCTGTAAAATATCATGACTTCTTAAACCTTGATGCATAGCCTGATAACCATGAACCTTTTCAATACACGGTATTGGGCTCAACAAATGAATTTGACATTCTGGTAAATTATAATGAATGATTTCTACCATTTCTTTAATATTTAAAGCAATATCTCTTGGACTCGCCATCACCGTATTTCCTAAATCATTTGTTCCTACTAAAATAAAGACTTGGCTTGGATGATATTTGATAACCCCTTCATCTACAAAATGAAGCAACATATCAGATGTTATACCACCAATTCCACAATTATAGACTGGTCCTAAATGTCTAAAAATATGTTCAACATCATAATATTCAATGATGGAATCTCCATAAAAAACAATACTGTTTTCTTCTATATATCTTTGTTGTTGAATAATCTGTATCATTCTTTTTAAAACAGACTCTCTTAACTGATAAATATTTGTATCAAATCTCATATTTTGACGCATACAATCTTCACCTCATTTTCATTATAACATATGTTATATGAAAATAATTTGAACACATAACATGTAAATCACAGTTCCACCAATAATAGATAACAATGTATTACGTTTTATAAGATGTAAAAGAATAACGCTCCCAACCCCAATTATCTCACATATTCCATGATTTCCACTGAATAAATCAACGCTTCTTAAACAATAAACCACAAGCATTGCCATAATGGCATAAGGCAATACATCTCCAAGATATTCAATAATGGGATAAGATTTATTTTTAAAGATGAAGAAAGGCAAAACTCTGGTTAAAAAGGTTATACAAGCCATAACACTAATCAATATGATTTCATGCATTTTCCTTTCCTCCTTTTTGATAAACATAAATCAAACTTAAAATAATCCCAATCATTGAAGGAATAATAAAAGCTTCACTTCCAAAAATCACTAAACAGGCAATACTGATTCCAAAACCAATATATGTATAAAGATGTTTATCTGTCGTTAAATATTGATCTAAGACAATCACAATAAATAAAGCTGTCATTGCAAAGTCTAAACCTGTTGTGTTGATTGTTAATAATGAGCCTATAATACTTCCTGCTAAACTTCCTAATATCCAATAACATTGATCAAATAAAGAAATAAAAAAAAGATAATATTTTTGACTGCATCCCTTTGGAGTTTTAGCACTGACCAATAATGAATAGGTTTCATCAGTCAAAGAAAAAATCATATAGGGTTTGAGTTTCCCCATATCTTCAAACTTTTTAATCATGGATAGACCATAAACCAGATGTCTGGCATTAATCAATAATGTCATAATTATTGTATTAATAACAGTTGCCCCTGATGTTAAAAGATTGATTGCGACAAACTGCATACTTCCAGCATAAATAAACACACTCATAGCTAATGCATATAAAAAAGAATATCCTTCACTTTCTAGTAACATACCAAATGCCATCCCCAATACAATATATCCCATCATGACTGGTATGGAAGCAATAAAAGCTTCTCGCATTGTTTTTTTCATGATTTCACCTCAAATCTATATGGATAATATTTTAACATTATTTATGTGTTTTGTGAAACATGAATATACATTTCAATACAGAAAAATAGAAAATATATCATTATTTTTGTTATTTCCATAAAAAAAGATACATAATATCAATTATGTATCCCATATAAACAATCAATGATGTTATGTTTTTATTTATATAATGATCTATTTTTTTATCAGTACAAGTGACTCATATGGTTTTAACATCATTTCATTTTCTAATATCTGGCGATTGACATTTGATAACAGAATATCATATTGAATTGCATCTATGCTTATAGATGTTGTCTGATCACCATAGAAATGATTATAAACAATGATTTCCTGATCTTGATATTGGCGTTTATAGGCATATAGTGTTGGATGATCTGATAGTAGTGGTTCATATGTTCCTAAACTAATGACTTGGTATTGTTTTCTTAATTGAATTAATTTTTGATAATAATAGAAAACTGAATCTTGATCTTCTAGATTTTTTTCTACATTAATATCTTTATAATTATAAATCGGTTCTATCCATGATTCCACATCACTAAATCCTGCATATGCCTGATCATTCCATTGCATAGGTGTACGTGCATTATCTCTTGATTTACTCAATAGAATCTGATAAATCTCTTTTTCTAGTACACCTTTATCTTTAAGAATCTGATAGGCATTTAAGCTTTCAACATCACGATATTGATGAATATCTGTAAAATAGGCATTAGTCATTCCTATTTCTTCACCCTGATAAATATAAGGTGTTCCTCTTAGCATATGGATTGTTGTGGCTAGCATTTTGGCAGATTCTTTTGGATAATTCTTGTCATCTCCAAAACGTGATAAAACACGTGGCTGATCATGGCAGCACCAAAATACAGCATTCCAGCCATTCCCATTTTGCATACCTAATTGCCAATCGTTTAATAATTGTTTTAATTTCTGAAAGTCAATTGGAGTAAGGATAAGGATTTACGAATGGTATCACGAGATGATTGATAAATATTCATGAGTTCATTTTCACTTGGCAAGAGTGTATTAGCCTGAATTTCATTTTTTTCAATCTTCTGTTTCAAATCTTCATAAATCTGTTGATATTTACTTAACATCTTTCCATTCCTCTATTATCTTTTTTAATTCTATCAAGTCTTTAGCTATATAATCGCAATGATACTCCTGAAATTCTTCTAAACTTCCATAACCATATAAGACACCAATACAAGGTATTTGATTTTGATGTGCTCCGACAATATCATGTTGACGATCACCAACCATCATACAGTCTTGAATATTGAGCTGTTCCTGCTTTATACAATGAGCAATCACATCACCTTTATTTTTAAGACTTCCATCTAAGGTTGCGCCATAAATACCTGTAAAATATGGTGTTAAAGAGAAATGGTCAAGAATCTCTTTTGCAAACACTTCAGGCTTACTGGTACATACATATAATTTCATATCCATATTCAGTAATGATTGTAAAAAGTCTTCCATACCCTCATAAACTTTATTTTCAAATAATCCTTTTTTTGAAAAATATTCACGATATTTTTCAACAGCTTTCCAGCTTTGTGCTTCATCCATATGATAATACTCTCTAAAAGACACATCCAGTGGTGGACCAATAAATGGTTTTAATGTTTCTAAATCATCAACTTCAATGCCAAAAGATTTTAAACTATACGCTACAGAACGTGTAATACCTAAAAATGGATCTGTCAATGTCCCATCTAAATCAAATAGAACTCTTTTCATTTTTCATCACCCATCTTTATTATACATGATTTAGAAAAAGAAAAAAGAATCAGAAACCTGATTCTTTCTAGAATACATATTCTAAAGGGAGTTTTTATGAATTCTATTATCTTTACACCTATAATATACTTTGTCAATATGAATTAGATATGAACATTTCATTTTTCTTTAATTTTCTTTATATAAATGTGTTGGTATATCCAAATCATCATACGTGAGCATTGAAATTTCATATCCACGATGAATCCCTCTAAAGCATGAATCTTTCCATAAAGGATCTACACTATAACCTCTTTGTTCTATCTCCTTTATGACATGCATATGAAAAGCATAGAGGTATAAATAAGGATAGTCAAAAACATAATGTTGTTCTTTTTGCCATCCATCTCCCCTTAAATAACAAATATAATTATGTTGTTGAAAAAGTTCTTGAGTCGTTAATTTTTGTATATCTTCCTGATGACATAAGTTCATATAAAATCCTCCATATATATGATTATGTCAAAATAATTAAAATATACCAAAAAATGAAAGAGATGCTTTGGGGTTGCATCTCTTTCTTAGGGATATATGATAGATTTGAGGGGAATCAATACTATCGTATTTGTCTTTCGACACTATTAATATATATGAGAAATATGTCTTGAGTGTGAACTTTTAAAATTTATGTGGTTTATTTAAAATCTCATGACAATGTCGACAACGTGGTTCATAATGATCAACAGCACCTACTAAAACAATAGGATCTTCAAATGAAGCCGGAGACCCATCCACAAGTCTTTGTGTACGTGTTGCTGGTGCACCACATTTTGCACATACAGCAGTCAACTTTGTGACAAATTCAGCACGTGTTAATAATTCTGGTAAGACACCAAATGGTTCACCTCTAAAGTCTTTATCAAGACCAGCAACCATCACACGTAATCCTTTATCAGCCAAGTATTCACAAACATCAACAATATCTCTATCAAAAAATTGAACTTCATCTACAGCAATTACTTCTGTATCAGGTTTAATATATCTTAAAATTTCTTTAGAATCCTTTACAACAATACAAGGGACTTTCGTTCCTGCATGTGAAACGATTTCTTTATCAGAATAACGATTATCAATTTCAGGTTTAAATACAATTATTTTCTTTTTAGCATAAGATAAAACATTAATACGACGAATGAGTTCTTCTGTCTTTCCAGCAAACATACATCCACATATCACTTCAAGCCATCCTTCTCGATATTGATTATACATAAATTCAACCTCCACGAATATCCATTATACTACAAACACTATAAGTTTTGAATATATTTTGACATAATCAATCAAGATTCGATTATTAGTTATTTCTATCTTTCATCAACAAAAATCTCATTATCAATAGGAGGTATTCCAATTATTTCTTCAAATAAAATGAATTTAAAAGATAAAGAATTCAAAAAGTCATATTTCATTCATAATTCGTCTTTATAATAGAGGTCGGTGATAAAAATGAATTGGTTAAGAAACTTTATGTATGGCAGATATGGTGTTGATCAGTTTGGAAATTTCTTATTTATAAGTTATATTATTTTATTTGTGATTTCTTTATTTGTTCCATTTGTTTCATTCTTGTGTTATGCGGTTATTATTTATTCTTTATATAGAATGTTTTCTAAACAAATTTATAAACGTAATATGGAAAATGAATGGTTTTTAGCTAAAACATCTGGAATAAGAAAATTCTTTAATCGTCAAAAAAATAAATGGAAATATCGTAAAACACATAAATATTTAAAATGTCCTCACTGCCACCAATATTTAAGAGTTCCAAAAGGAAAAGGTGATATTACAATTACCTGCCCAACATGCCATCAACAATTTGATAAACGCACATAAAAAATGATATTCATCTTTTGATGTCTATCATTTTTTATTGATTTTATTTTGTACGTTCAATTGTATATAGATAATGAAGTGTCTCTCCGTTATAATATCCTGTCATAAACTCATCTACCTTTTTCATACCAAGACCCTCTGCCACCTTGATAGATGAAATATTATCAACTTTAATGATGGCATATAACTGATCTGCCTGTAAATTTTCAAAAGCATATTTTTGACAGCCTAATGCAATTTCTTTGGCATATCCATGATGCCAGAACTCCTCTTTTAACAGATAACCCACTTCCAATATCTGGGTATTCTGATAAGACTGCATTGTCAGCCCTGCCTGACCAATCATTTCATTTGTCTCTTTTAAAATCATGGCCCATAATCCAAAACCATATTCCTTATATCTTTTTCTTTGACGATCTAGCCATGTCTGAACATCTTCTGTTGAAAAATCATGTTCATAAGCATACATCACATGTGGATTCTGTAATATTTGAGCTAAATCATCAAAATCACTTTGTTCTCATTCTCTTAAAAACAAACGTTCTGTTTCTAAAATCATGATATTCCTCCTGATTATTTATCTATAATATACTTTGAAAAAAGAAACCTAAACAAAGCACAATTACAAATAATATCCCTACAAGACAACGTATCCATTGTCCACTATTTTTCCCAAAATTCTTTTGTCATGTAATTCGTATGACCTATTCTTACTTCATTCAACAAAGGTACAGGAACCTCATCACAACTATGATGATAAATAAATCCTAACTTTTCTTGTACTCTTAAAGATTTCGTATTTCCATCATAATACCCACACCAGATAGTCTTCATATCTAAATCTTCAAAGGCATGTCGAATCAATTCTCTACCAGCTTCAGGCATATAGCCTCTTCCCCAATAGGGTTTGGCCAGCCAGTATCCAAGCTCACATTCATCATCACGTTCAGTCATATCTGTATGCCCATTGAGTTTTAGTTCTATAGCCCCAATAGCTTCATGACTATCCCTTTTGCAAATCGCATAACATTCATCACCATTAAAGACATGACGTATCACATCTAAACTTTGTTCCACACTTTGATGGGGTGGCCATCCTGCAATCGGTCCAACATCAGGATCACTGGCATATCGAAAAAGACTTTGCGCATCACTTTCTTCCCACGGTCTAAGAATTAACCTTTTGGTTGTGAAAATCATAAGCGTTCCTCCTTTATAAAATCATTTTTAAATAAAAGGAGTCCAAACTCCTTCATTTTGTCAAATATTTATGTTCTTAAATCTTTAACACCTTCTAATGGATTAATTTGCTGATCTGATCTTGCTGGATTGGCAAACTTACTAAATTGTTTTAAGAAAACAAGACGTATATCAGCCAAAGCCCCATTACGGTGTTTTGCAATAATAATATCGGTAGCTCCTTGTGTTTCAGCTTCTTTTTTAGGATCCTGATAATCTTCACGATGAATAAATGAAACAATATCGGCATCCTGTTCAATAGCTCCTGATTCTCTTAAATCTGATAAAACAGGTCGCTTATTATCACGTTTTTCAACGGAACGAGATAACTGACTTAAAGCTAAAACTGGAACCTCTAATTCTCTGGCAATCATTTTTAATTGTCGTGAAATATCTGATACTTCCTGTTGTCTAGATTCACGACTATTCGCCGGTCCTGAAATCAACTGCAAGTAGTCAATAACAATCATCTTTAAACCTTGTTCACGTTTTAAGCGGCGACATTTCGCAGCAATTTCTCCAACACGAATACCCGGAGTATCATCAATATATAAATTACATTTAGAGACTTTATCAGCAGCTGCATAATACCTTTCACTGCTTTCTTTTAAAATAGAACCTGAACGCAAAGATTCAGCTTTTAAACTTCCTGCTGAACAGATAATACGTTGAATCAACTGCTCAGCTGGCATTTCCAGTGAAAAGATAGCGACTGCTTCATCTGACTTATAAGAAACATTATAAGCTACATTCAATGCAAAAGCTGTTTTCCCAACAGATGGACGTGCAGCCAAGATAATCAAATCACCTTTTTGAAAACCAGATGTTAATTTATCTAAATCATAATATCCAGTTTTAACACCGGATATCTTCCCATCTGCTTTTTGTAACATCACCAAACGATCTGTTACTTTTTGAATCACCGATTTAACATTTTGGAATTCACCGGCATTACGATCTCTTGTGACATTTAAGAAATCTTTTTCAACTTCACCAATAAAATCATTGATATTTTCGACATCTCCGTAAGCTTTTTCAATAATTTCTGTTGATTCTTTAATCAATCTTCTCAACAAAGCTTTTTCATTTAATCTTTTTAAATAATGTTCACTATGAGATGTTGTTGGCACTGATTCACTTAATTCTAAAAGATATTCAACACCACCTGTTTTATCTAACAATTTTTTATCTATTAAATAAGATGTTAATGTTGTGACATCAACAGGGCTATTATCAGCATAAATATTTTGCATAGCCTCGAAAAGAATACGATGGCTATCCAAATAAAAATCATCTTTTGAAGCTAATGATAAAACAGTCTGACAGACATCACTTGATATCAACATAGATCCTAGCAATGATCTTTCGGCTACCAAATCATGGGGATATTCTCTAGCCATCTTTTTCCCTCCTTATTTTTCAGATAAATGAACTTTTATTGTCGCAATAACTCCTTTATGCAATTCAATTTTTAAATTTGTATATCCTAAAGCTTGTATGGGTCTAGCATTAATGAACTTTCTTTTATCCACTTTAATTCCATGTGTTTTCATTAATTCTTCAACAACATTTTTCGTTGAAATACTTCCAAAAGTTTTACCATCTTTCCCAGATGATAACTTAAATTCTAATGTTAGACTTTCAATTTTTTCTTTGAGTTCTTCAGCTTTCTTTTTATTTTCTAATTCTTCCAATCTTTCTTTTTCTTTTGTTTGAGCAACCATTTTTTTCCCATGTTCAGTTGCTAAAACGGCTAAATTGTTTTTAATCAAAAAGTTTTGTCCATATCCATCAGCAACATTGACAATATCGTTTTTCTTTCCTACTTTCTTAACATCTTGTAATAAAATCACTTTCATTATACTTCACCTCTATCATCTAAATATTCTTGTATTTTTTCTTCTAATAAAAGACGTACTTCTTCAATCGTTTTATTTTCAAACTGTGCTGCAGCCATACTGAAATGACCACCACCATCCAAGGCTTCCATAATAACCTGTACATTCATATCCTTGGTACTTCTCGCACTGATAGCGACCTTTGTTTTAGAAATTCTACCAATGGAAAAACTTGCCTTAATACCACTAATTTCAAGCAATGCATTACTTGATTTAGCTAATAAACTAGAATTATATTCTTCGCTTTCTTGTCCACAGGCAATCAAAATATCAGGACGATACTGATAGGCTGTCTGGGCAATAGAAAGACGCTGCAACGTTTCTTCATAAGAATCTTTAATAAATTCATAAGCCATTGGCACATTGGCCTGTAATTCTTTCAAATGCGCTGCTGACTGGAAAGTACGCACACCCACTCGCTGTTTAAAGTTATTTGTATCAACCAGCATTCCAGCATACATTATTGTAGCATCCAGTTCATTGATTTTCAAATCTACATTTTGATAATCACAAAGCTCTATAACTAATTCCACAGTACTTGAAGATGCTGGCTCTAGATATGTTAAAACTGGTGCTTCAATAAATTCTTCACCTCGACGATGATGGTCAATAATAACCTTATTTTTGACACGTTCCAACAAAGCTTTAGAAAGTGCTAGACTGGATTTATGATTATCCACAACAATTAACAAGGTATTTTTATCAACACGCTCAATTGCTTCATTGGCTGATTGAATCATTCCTTTATAGCGTGGATCAGCTTTAACCAAAACAGCGACTTCTTTAGTTTTCTTTTCAATGGATTCAAAATCAACAATGACTGTTGTTTTCTTTCCATAGGCCATAGCTATCTTAGCCACACCGAGTGATGCTCCAAATGAATCCAAATCTGAATTCTTATGCCCCATCACGATTACTTGACTGGCATTTTTGATAAGCCCTGCTAGAGATTGTGCAATGACACGTGCACGGACTTTACTGCTCTTTTCAAAAGTATCACTATTACCACCAAAGAATCTGACTTTCTTATCTTCTCCAGATTTAACAGCCACCTGGTCACCACCACGTGAATACGTTAAATTCAATGCAGCAGAAGCCATTTCATCAAGTTCTCTTAAAACACGAGAATCTTTACCAATACCAATACTTAAAGTCATCACTTCATCTAACTCTTTTGACATTTCTTTAAATGTATCTAATATTGCAAATTTATTTTCAACTTGTTTACGATAAATACGTTCATTAAAAAATGCTAAGTAACCACCTGATTTAAAACGTCTAATAATAATCCCATTGGAATATGCCCAATCTACGATAACTTGTCTAGAACGTGATTGTATCAAAGCCATCTTAGGTTCATCAGCATTTTCCAATGTTTCTTCATAATTATCAATTGTAATATAAGCCATACAAACCTGCTGATCTAAGTAATCTTGTTGTAAAGACATGAGCTGTGTGACATCTTTTAAATAAATCAGCTTAGTTCCCTGATTAATATAAGCTTCAAACTTTTTACCTTTAATATCAATCACTTTGACATCTTCATCATCAAAAAGGCTTGCCAAATGGGGTTGCCATTCCAAAAGCTTAACCCCTGCAATATTAATATTCATGGCCTTTAATAAATCACTTGTCCATACAATATTTCTATTTTCATCATACTGAATTAAAGCAATACCACCAAATATAAATGCATTTTTAGCATCTTTATTTAAAACTTCTTCAACACTTAATTGATTATTTTCTAAAACATAAGAAATATAAACAACAATCAAGAAAATAATAACATTTTTAATAAGCGCATATACACTAAAAGCCAACAATATCGGAGTATTCAATAAAAGATATAAGCCAAATAATATACCACATTCTCCAACCAATAAAGCCATTAATAGATTCCTGATTTGTAATATCTTTCTGATCATTGTATCCCTCCTTATTGTTCATTATGTTTATTATACAATAGTTTTGTTCTTAAATCACTAAATATATCTACGATTCCTATGACAACATACATTTGATTGATAAATGGAATAAGCATACCCAAAAAAGCCAGGATGATAAGGCGTGGTTTATTTTCCAAAATAGCCAGCCATGACAAAAAGGCAAGGCCTTCAACAGCCAAAGTTAATAAAGAAATCAAATATATATAAGTGATATAAATATTATTCATCACATAAATATGTTCTAGTACATAGCTGACAACCAGCATTATAGTCAAAATACATCCTATTGGACGACTTAAATGCATATAAGCAATGTGGAAAGAATTGGGAAAAGGAATATGAAAACGGGATAAAACCATTTGACATAACAAAATAATCACATACATTTCAAGAAATGACATAATCAATAAAAGAAGGGGTGCTAATGAAAGAAATGATGTTAAAGGAAAAGTCTGTGTGATGGAAGGAAAAACATTGTCCATCATCATATACATCTCTTTCATTTCACCAATCAGATCCATATTTAATAATCCTGCAAAAACTTCGTAAAGCAAGATATTATTGAAAAATGTAAGAGATAATGTTCCCAAAAACAAAACACCTCGAGAAGCCTGACGTTTTAAAGCTTCACCTAAAAAAACACCAATCAGACATGAAGAAAATGATGAAATTGCAAAAAAAGGTAATCCTGTGATCATAATCACAATCATCGCAATCAAACTGACTAACAGACCATCCTGTAAACGATATATATAACTATACCAGACAAGTGGAATCACCATGCCATAACAAATAAATATATCAAACATACTGCCTGTATACGTATTGAAAATAGACAAAGCACCAAAGATAGCGGCAATCATAGCGCCTTGGACCATTTTTCTTATTTTTACATTTCCCATATAAAGATCCTTTCCTTTGAAGTATCGCTATTATAACATAAATCAAACTTCATGTACAAAAAAGGAATAACTTTAAGCTATTCCTTCATGTTGTAGTGCCTTTAATATACCATCCTGATCAATAGAAGCTGTAATATATGTCGCTTTTTGTTTTAAAACATCTACAGCATTTCCCATCGCTATACCATGTCCGACTTCTCTAAACATCGCCTGATCATTATAACCATCTCCAAAAGCATAGGCATTCTCTTTATCAATATGAAAATATTTCAATAAATAAGCAATACCATCACCCTTATCAAAACCAATGGTTGAACAGTCACATGAGCCATGACCACCATGATCATTAATAACCAATTCTTTATCAAAAGCCTGTATCAGTGTATCACGTTGTTGAAGATCATGATAAAACAAATCAAATGTATAAAATGGCAATAAAGAAGCATTTGTCTGAATACGTTGTATACCATATTCATCTTTAATACCTTCAATCTGTGCATCATCCAATAAATAAGGAACGGCAACCTCATCAGAAACAAACATAGCTCCTGCATTGAATGCTTTTATTTTTTCATAATAATATGACAGTTCTTCTGGTAAAAAAGCTTTTCCATACAGTTTCTTTCCTTGATATATAATATATCTTCCATTACATGTAATAAGACCACTGACAAGATTTCCAAAAAGATTTTGGGCATAGAATGGTGCTCTGCCTGTACATATAAATGTGAAATGTCCCTGATCCTGAAGTAATTTTAAAGCTTTGAGATTCCCTTCAGGAATCACACCATGTATCGCTAATGTTCCATCAATATCAAAGAAAAATATTTTCTTCATAATCAACCCCTCTTTTCTAAATATCTTTTCACAAAGGATTGGGCTAATGATCCTTGTTTCATAACATCGAAAACTTCATCAACAGGAATCCATTTGGCATGATCCACTTCATTTGTTAAATGAAAATCTTCTGAATCAACCACTGCAACATAATTATGCATTAACGTATTTGTTTTTGCATAATACTCATTATCATTGTACATATAATCAACAACTTTCAAATTGACTTCTTCTTGAATCTCTCTAATTAATGTCTGTTTTGCATTTTCACCTTTATTAATATATCCCGCTACCAAAATATAATCTACCTGTCCATATTGTTGTATTAACAATACCTTATCTTTTTGTGGATTGAATATAATAGCAGAAATAGCACTATTAAACATTGGAAATTTAAACTTTTGACAATGTTCACAATAAGGCATTGTCCCATCAATTCCACATGGTTTTTCAATCAATTCATGTCCACATTCATCACAATATTTCATACTCTTCAGCCCCTTTATTAAATTTATTATAAAGAAAAAGCTCCTGATATTTCAAGAGCCTTATTGGATACTTTTCCCTAATTGATATGCTTTTTCCATAAAAGGTGAGCGCAAAGTCATAGATGGTGTTCCACATCCAGTTGCTAAAATGCTTCCTACATCTTGAAAATGCATATAGTCAAGTAATGCTTCATAATGCATCTTAACAGCATCCATTGTTCCTTGAGAACTATTCCATGCAGCGCATATAAAAGCTGTCTTTTTATGTATGGATGATAATTCCATTGTAAAACTATAAATACGGTCAATAGCCGCTTTTAACTGTGCTGATATTCCAAAGTAATAAAGTGGTGTGACAAAAACAATCATATCATGATCAAGCATGTTTTTTCTTAACTGACTCATATCATCATTTTGAATACATGGACCATTCATTCCACAATGGTCACATCCTAGACAGGGTGCAATATGATGATGAGCCACATCAAAAACAGTGACTTCATGGTGATTTTCCTGAACTCCTTTGATAAATTCATTTGCTAATAAATATGAAGAACCCTTCTTATGTGGACTTCCATATATAACCAATATCTTCATTATTCATCATCCTTTCTTTATTCCTATTTTAATGTGTATATTCTTTTTCGTCCAATACTTAAAAACAATCTCACAGCATAGCTAAAAAGCATACTTTTTCCCCTTTCAACATCAACATGAAACAATAACCCAACATTTCTCACAACAATCAAAATCACAAAAAAAGATGAACATTTCTATCCATCTTTATAATTCATATTTATTCAGCTAAATCTTTAATTGCATTAAAAGCATTAAACACACATGGGAAACCTAAATAAGGTAAGCATTGAATCAATGCATAATAAAGTGTATGTAAAGAGTTTCCAACTTTGATATTTCCTAAAGCATGTGCATAAAGTTGTCCAGAGGCATTGAGTGCTGTTAAAATACAAAAGATCAATAATTCTCTTGTTGGAATATCTAATACCTTTCTTGTATAACAGTCACCAAAACACCATTCTGTTAAAAATCTTGGTAAAGCTTCACCGACATCATCTGGTAAATAACGATATCTGTCTTTAATCTCATCACCATATAACTCTTTTTGAATTTCTAATCCTTTTTCATATCTTTCTTCATCTTTTATACTTGTCTGATTATCTAGTGGTAATGAAATATGTCTGCCTTCTAAAACTTCATTCAATACATTCACTGCATTCAATGTTCTTGGATAACCAATAAATGGAGCACATTGATATAATGATTCTTTTAATTCTAATGGTAAAACACCTACATTCAAGGCAGCATTCAGATGTGCCTTTAATTGTGGTAAAGTCTGTAAAACTGTTAAAACACTACATGTGATGAGTTCTCTTTGTCTATCTGTCAAATCTCCAACATAAAAAACTTCACCAAATATCAATCTTTGTAGCTGTGTCATAAATTCAGGATCTTTTAAATCTAATGTTTGTGGATTTAAAAATAATTCTTCATATTTCTTTTGACTTCTTTCTATTCTATTCATAAGATAGCCTCCTCTTTATTATAGCATGTTAAATCATTGATTTTCCACAATGTATAGCAGAACATTTTCATTCATTATTAACATTTCCATATGATTATAAAATATAAAAATATCCTAAAAAGAAAACGCCCGATTATCACTATCAGTGATATCTAGGCGTTAATCATTATTCAGTTTCTTTTTTTACGATGAACGACTAATATCAAAGCAATACCAGCGGAAATAAGAATTAAACTTCCCCAAAGAACAACATGACTATTGTCACCTGTTTTTATAACTGTTGTACTATCTGTTTGACCTTCAGTTATTTGAGTTGGAAAATCTGGTGTTTGATCAGGTTTCGTCGAACCATCTGGTTTTGAAGAACCAATCGGTTTTTTCTCCAAATTGGCGATTGCTGTTTCAATAGCCTGTGCCATAGCATCTACTTCATCCTGTTCAGTAATATTCTTTCCTCGAACAACCTTATTCATAGCATCTTCCACAGCAGAAAAATCAGTATAGTCAGCTGGATTCAATGCTTTTGCTTTAGCAATAGCTTCATCTACTTTTGAATAATCAGCATCCTTGTATTCAAGAGCTGCAATAGCATCATTAATAGCTTTTGCCATCTTATCTACATTTGCCTGTTCTGTAATATTCTTACCACGAACAACGGCTTGAATTGCACTTTCTACTTGTGAAAAGTCTTTATAGTTTTCTTTATGAATGGCTTCTGCTTTAGTGATAGCTTCATCTACTTTTGAGTAATCAGCATCCTTGTATTCAAGAGCATCAATAGCATCATTAATAGCTTTTGCCATAGCATCTACTTCTGCCTGTTCTGCAGCGCTTAACGAAGTATCAACACTGTCTATTACTTGTTTCAAAACAGATACTGTTTCATCTGTATAAACAGAAATATCCTGTGGAACTTTATCTAATGCAACATTAACCGCTGTGTAATCAGCCAATCTGTTTTTTAAATCCCAACTGAAAGTCGGGTGCTCTATTCCTTCTACCCATATAACTCCCTGTGAGGCATTGTTTTGTAATGAAACGAGAATATCGTTGTCTGTAAAATTAGTTATTGCCTTTGCACATGGTGTCGAATCAAAACTCATATCAATCGCAAAACTATTATTATCTAATTTCGTAATGGCACGATATCCATTATCACTTTCTTTATAAAAACAGTCAGCAACATTTGGGGTTCCTGTCAGATGAGCAATCACAGCGGTATTTTCCTTTTCCGCACTTGATATATCGCTGGTTACCATCATACAGTTATTGATTTTCACATTTTCTTCTACACCATATTTGTAAAAAATACCCAATAGCCCTCCAACTATAGACTCTGGGTCTTCACTAACGATTGAGCCATTAAACCAGCAGTCTGAAATCACAGAAGTTTCTTTGGCAATTGACCATTCGCCGACCAAACCTCCGACACTATCACTATATTCAGAATTTCTGCTAATAATGTTTGCGTCAGAACCACATCCAATAATTTGTGTCCCGTGCATACCAGAGCCTATGATTCCGCCTACGCTTCGCAAACCATTGACACTTTCTACGGTGCCGGATGTATAACAGTTTATGATCTTGCCGTTCTCTACCAGACCCGCGATAATACCAAGGTACATGCTGTAATCATTGGCACACAAATTCGCATCCACAACGCTCAGATTCTTTATGATGCCGCCTTGCACATAACCAAAAAGCGAGTCGTAAGAATCCTTGCCTGTCCCCTGACGGTTCAAGTTGTATATCGTATGTCCTTGTCCATCGAAAGTACCCTTGAAAAAATGGCCGTCATCTACATCTCTGTTTGTAATCGGTGTCCAAGGATAATCTCCAAGGTCTAAGTCGCAATCCAAATAGATGGTCTTATCCTCAAATGAGTTGCCTGCAGATGCACCTGTATCGATGCCGATATTGGTAAGTTCTGCAAGTCCTGCAAGCTGTTCTGCAGTTGTAATATGAAACTCCGTACTATTAGCATCATACCATGAAGTATCCACTGACCCATCCCATGTGTCTAGTGTGTTTTCTGCCGCAAACACTGTGACTGGTGTTAAAACAAACACCATACACAAGCAAAAAAATACGCTTAAAAATTTCTTTTTCATCTTTTCTCACCCTTTCTTTTATTTTTTCATCCAACAAAATATGAAAAGGCGTATCCCACCCTTTTATAAAAAAGGGCAGAATACGCCTTAAAATATGATGATGTTCGATGCTTAACAAGAAAATGGGCACAGTTATACTAACTTGCTTGTTTGCTTGTAGTATCACTCTTGCTTCCATCTTTGTCAAGCCCCTTTCTGATGATATTTTACATTTGTAATTTTACCATAAAAAGGGCTTTTTTTCAAAAATTTCTATTGATAAAGAAAAAATATCATTCTTGTTCATATAAATAATGAATGATATTTTGTATGTTTATTGAAATACTGTCCTTAACATTTGGGCAAATTCTTCAATGTAATAATTTGTATGTTGTTTATGCCAGCAGGCAAAGTAGTTTCTTTGAATGGGTTTTCCATTTTTATATAAAGGTACTCTTTTGATACCTTGAATAGGTGTCATCATTTCTCCCAGTACATCAATAGGAAGATAACCACGATTTCCTGCTACCATTAAACGGGCTTGTTCTAAAGAATCAACATATAAAAATTGATGTGATATAGCTAAATCTTTTTCATAAAAACTCTTTTCAGAGTCTTCATATCCTTTAGACACAACTAATATACAAGATAATGTTTTTAAGTCTTCTACTGTTAAAATATCTTTTTGACTTAAAGGATTTCCCATTGCTATTTCTACATAAGAATCACTATACTTCAATTCATAATTATAATAGTCTTCATTATAGGCTCTTCTTTGTTCACTCACTTTTAAATCAATATGTCCATTAACCAGTAATTCAAATAATTCTTCATGTGTTCCACTTACAATAGAAATTTTCACTTCGGGATATAGTTCACAAAATTGTGTAATAGCCTGTTGAAGCTCAAATAAGTTAAAATTCTTAGGATAACCGATGCGTAATGTTAATTCATGATCTTCTCCCAGTCTTTGTGTTTGCTCAACGATCTGGTCGATTTCTTCCAATACAGCCTTTGCATGTCGATAAAAATATTGACCAGCTTCGGTTAATTCAAAATGTCTTTTCTGACGAACCATTAATTGAACTTGTAACTGAGATTCTAATGATTGAATTTGTTGAGAGATAGCTGATTGTGAAATAAAACAATGCTCGGCAGCTTCTGTAAAACTTCCATAGTCTACTATAGCTATAAAATATTTCATTTGTTTTAGTAGCATAAGCTATCACTCTCCTTGTTTCCATTTTATCAAAAAGAGATTTTATAAACAACAGTGATTATGATTGTATCTCTTGAATACACTTTAAAGCATTGAAAGTTCTTGGAAAACCAATAATATGTGAAGATAACTGAGCTTCACATCCACCTTGTGCCACTAAAAAACAAAATGTGATGAGTTCTCTTTGTCGATAATCAAGTGCTTTTTTTGTTATTATGATTTATTCACCTACCCAACTTTTTATTTTGTCTTCACTTTCATATACCTGGTGACCCAAAATAGCGAGTCCTTCATGAATATAAGCATGAGGAATGATTGTTTTTAAATCCTGTAAACTTCTTCCAAAGCCACTTCCTTCATGAGTTATAAAAGGATAAACATCTTTTCCATCAAACTGATAACTTTCTAAAAAAGTCCAGACACACATTGGCATAGTTCCCCACCAGTTAGGAAAACCTAAATAAATATTTTGATATTGTTCAAAATGGGGAATGATGTTTTTAATTTTAGGTCTTTTTTGATTTTCTATCTCTTCTTTAGCGACTTGAGTACATTGATGATATTGTACAGGATAATCATGTAAAGGTTTTATTTCAAATAAATCAGCATCTATATATTGACTTATCTTTTGAGCAACCACTTGTGTATTTCCTTTTTCTAAATCAACAATATCCCCATTCACATAGTTTTCATGACAATGAGAAAAATAAACGATTAAAGATTTCATATTTTAATGCCCTCCAAAGACTTCAAATTCCATCTGTTCTCATTGATGATCAATCATTTGAATATCTGTTTCTAAAAGCTGTATATTCCCTGCCTGAAAGTTAGAAGATAATCTGTCTATTTTGCGTGAACCAGGGATAGGAATAAGATGTGGAAATTTATAAAGCATCCAAGCTAAAGATATTTGAGCATTTGTCGCATGATATTTCTTTGCAACTTGACTGATAACTTCTAATAAAGCATTTGTTTTGATCATGCCTGTTTGACTATATTGAGGCATGTTTCTTCTAAAATCCTGTTGATCATCTTTAAAATCTGCTTGAGAATGATAAGCTCCTGTCAATGCACCATTTGCTAGTGGTGAAAAAGCTATATATGTTATTCCAAGTTCTTGACAGACATCAATCAAATGTTCATGCCATCTTGCCATCATAGAATATCTATTTTGAATGACTGTCACAGGACAGATAGCATGTGCTCTTCTTAAATAATCTTCATTCACTTCACTAATGCCCCAAGCTTTGATTTTTCCTTCTTGAATCAAATCCTTCATCACTCCAGCCACAACTTCTGGTTCTACTTGAGGATCAATTCTATGTTGATAATAAATATCAATATGATCTGTCTGTAATCTTTTTAAAGAACCTTCAATAGATTCTCTAATCTTCTGTGGTGAACTATCAAATTCAAGATGGTCACCTTTATGCACTACACCAAACTTTGTACAAAGAACAATGTCATCTCTAAAATCTTTAATAGCTTCACCTACAATTTCTTCATTATTGCTGATACTTCCATCAGGATAAACACCTGTATAACACTCAGCAGTATCATATAAATCATAACCAATACGATGTGCTTCTTTTAAGACTTGCAAGGCTTCTTCTTTTGGAAGAGGTGTTCCACTGGCATGAGATAATCCCATGCATCCTAGCCCAATCATATTGACATACATATCAGTTTGTCCTAATCTTCTTTTTTCCATTGTTTATTTCTCCTTTGGTTGTAATGGTCCATAGTAATATGATGCTGTTGCACCACCATCAATCAAGAATGTTGAACCTGTAATAAAAGCCCCTTTATCGCTCATCAATAATTCTGCTACATTAGCAATTTCGTCTGCTGTTGCTGGTCTACCAGCTGGACAAGATGCAAACATATTCTTATAAAAATCTCCTCTTGGTCCATTAAATTCATCAATGGCTAATGGAGTAACGACAATCCCTGGCGCAATTGCATTAATACGAGCACCTTTTTCTCCCCATTTCACTGACTGGGCCATGACTCTTTTTTCATTACATCTTTTAGCCAACTGATAAGCATGTAAGGTATCTTGAATATTTTCAACTTTTAATAAATCTAAATTTAATAATTCTTCTGTTGGCGTACAAGCCAACTGTTCATCTTCCTTAGGTGTTAATTGTTTCATTCTAAATCCTGATTGACTAGAAATAGTTACTCCCACACCACCTGGTTCAATCACTTTTCCAACTTCCTCCAATAAAACTGCTGTTCCATATAAATCAACATTTAAAATAGCTTCAATAGGTGCCTGACTTGGCGAAACCCCAGCACCATTGACCAGCATCGTAATAGGTCCATACTTTTTCGCTTCATCTATCATATTGAATATAGATTCTCTAGAAGATAAATCCATTTCAAATGGGACAACATCAAATCCTGCATTATTCATTACTTCTGCAATAGTCTTTGCATTTTCAATTCTTTTATCTCCCATTATAATCTTTTTACCATAACCAATTCTTCTGGCAATAGCCATACTGATTTGGCCTGCACCCGTTACAATCATTACATCTTTCATTGTTTTGACCTCCTATAAACACATTTTATAAATATTGAAACAATCTTCCTGCGTTAATGGTCGATATGCTCTTGGCAGGGATTCTTGACCATAACATGCTTTTACTTTCATTTTTTCAAATCGACTATCATCTATTCCTAACTCGGATAAATGAACTGGTAATCCTAATTCATCTTTAATAAAACATTGCAAGGCTTCAATAGCTTGATATGCGACAGCTTTTTTATCTTCATTCTCTTCAACATCCATGACATTGACTCCAAATCTTGCAAAATCGTCAATGACAGTTTCGTCTCGATCTAATAAATACTTCATCCACTTAGGCATAAGGATTGCTAGTGCTAAACCATGTGTTAAATCATAAGATGAAGAGAATTGTTCTAAGGCATGTAAAGAAGCCTGTGTCTGAAATCCAGATGTACAAAAACTATTCAATGCCCAGCTTGCTGCCCATAACATAGTAGCTCTCGCTTCATAATTCTCTGGTTCTTGAATGGCAATTGGTAACTGCTGTCTCACTGTTTTTAACAATGTTTCAACAACGTTAAACTGTAATGGATATTTTGCGGCATTCACAAAATAGTTCATATCAAACATGTGTGCCATAATATCAAATCCCCCACATGCCGTTTGAAAAGCAGGAACAGTCAATGTATTTGTTGGATCTAGAAATGCAGCTTTGGGTCTAATCGGTTCCCCATTAATACCACTCTTGATTCCTAATTTGACATTTGCAATCACGCATGACTTATCCATTTCACTTCCAGTGGAAGCAATTGTTGGCATTGCAATCACGGCTAAAGCATCTTTCCAAGTTGCTTTACCTTCTACCAAATCCCAAATATCATCTGTATTTGATAACGTTGTCGCCGCAATGGCTTTACAACAATCAATGGTTGAACCACCACCAATAGCTAAGACTGTTTGAATTCCATGTTCTTTACATATTTTGACACCACGATTGACAGTTGTATGTCTAGGATTCGGTTCAACTGCACCTAACTCATAAACTGTAATCTTATGCGATTCTAGCTCTTTGATAACACGACTATATAATGGAGAGTTTTGAATAAAATCTCCTCCATGTGCAATTAAGACTTTATCACCATATTTCAAAACTTCTTCATGTAAATGTTGTAATTGGTTTTGACCAAAATAGACTTTGGTTGTATTTTGAAATTGAAAATCGTTCATAAAATGCATCCTCCTTTGTTAGTTTTATTGTATGATTTTTACTCTTTTGGAACAATTCCAATTTCTTATCCAATCCATAAGTTTTACTTATCAATAAACATTTCTTTTGAAGGGTCATACAATTTCCTGTACCCATCTTTTATTTATATCAAACGTGAAAGTATCATATTTATTGTACAAATTTTAAACATATATTTCTTAAAAGATAATAATGAAATTAAATGATTTATCATTCGCAAAAAGAGTAGTTATCTTGTTTGATAACTACTCCTTATTTTCAACTCTACATACTATTTAAATAAACTTTAATTTTTCTTATGTTTGATGATTATACTCATTAAGCTTACAGATACTATAATTCCTACTATCCAACCAATCACTAATGTATTATCATTAGTTTTTACAATATGAGTTGTGTTGTCATTTTTGTCAACATTATTTTCTGATTCATGGTCTATATTTTCTGCGATATCAACATCAATTGATGGTTTATTTTCAGACAATGATTCTTCTTTTCCTAAAACATTGACTTTCAATGGAATATTGTAAATAATTTCGTAATTGATTATATCTGATGGAATATATATAGCATTAAATGTTTGGATTCCGATTTTGTCAAAACTTTGATTTTCATTAACCCACATCCAACAATCTGGTAAAATAATATCTTTTAAAGAACCGTTTATATATCCATCAGACAAGTTCGGTATTTCATAAGTTGGTATAGCCTTTGTTATCTTGAATTCCTGTGAAACTTCACAGTCATTGTAGTTTGCATCACCTGCTACGCTGACCACAATTCTATAGTCTCCTGCCTGTGTTGGCGCTTCTTCAAGTTCTTTCCAACCTTCTCCATCTTTTTGATACCATTTGTATGTTGGTTCTGCTTGACTTCCAACAATAGTAAGATCCTTTGGCGTTTCTACTGCCTTTCCATCATAGACTTTATCAAGCTTGTCTTTGATTGTTGCTGAACTTTCTGCCTTTGTTATCTTGAATTCCTGTGAAACCTCACAACCATTATAGTTCGTATCACCTGCTACACTGACCACAATTCTATAGTCTCCTGCCTGTGTTGGCGCTTCTTCAAGTTCTTTCCAATCTTCTCCATCTTTTTGATACCATTTGTATGTTGGTTCTGCTTGACTTCCAACAATAGTAAGATCCTTTAGCGTTTCTACTGCCTTTCCATCATAGACTTTATCAAGCTTGTCTTTGATTGTTGCTGAACTTTCTGCCTTTGTTATCTTGAATTCCTGTGAAACCTCACAACCATTATAGTTCGTATCACCTGCTACGCTGACTACAATTCTATAGTCTCCTGCCTGTGATGGTGCCTCTTCAAGTTCTTTCCAACCTTCTCCATCTTTTTGATACCATTTGTATGTTGGTTCTGCTTGACTTCCAACAATAGTA
>NZ_CAXSKY010000003.1:0-5151 GCF_964238065.1 Clostridium sp. AUH-JLR23 | reverse complement strand
CAAGTTCTTTCCAACCTTCTCCATCTTTTTGATACCATTTGTATGTTGGTTCTGCTTGACTTCCAACAATAGTAAGATTCTTTGGCGTTTCTACTGCCTTTCCATCATAGACTTTATCAAGCTTGTCTTTGAATATGACTGTACTTTCTCCTTTATTTGAGGTACTAGATCTAACTGACAATTTGACTTCATGCTTTTTTGGACTATCATTGACTATTCCACAATCATATTCATATATAATAGTACTTGATCCTACTTTATAACCATATACAACACCTGTATTATTATCTATATTTCCTCCACTTATAATCTTAACTTTACTTACATCTATTCCTGGGAATTCATCTTGAATCTTAAAACTTGCCCCACAACCAGAAATAGTAAAATTCGATGGACTCGTTAACCAATTTATTCGTAAATCATTATTATTTCCTACATTCAACCATGCAATATTCATAGATGGTGAAAAATTCAAATACCATAATTTTTCAGACTGACTTACATCTAAACCTTTTATATTTGTGTCATATACATCCAACCTTTCTAGTTCTTTTAGATTTTCTAAATTTATACTCTCTATCATTGTAAAAGGTATAGATAAATGAGCTAAAAGATTATTATGACTGACATCTAATGAGCTGATTCTCCTATTATTGCTTATATCCAAACCAGTTAATTTTGTATTCTTTGAAACATTTAATGTAGATAGACCGCATCCACGACATGCAAATGATTCTAACTCAAGATTATGACTCACATCAATGTTACCTATTTTTCTTCCCGAAACATTCAACTCTTTTAATCGAGTATTATGAGTTACATTTATAGTAAAATCATCATTTAACACTTTAGTTACGCTGCAATCTAAGCTTTCTAAAAAAACAAAATATTCTATTCCTGTTAAATCAGTTAATGACTCATCGTCTATTCGAATAGATTTTGCATTTTCGATTTCAGGTACAGACAAAGAACCATTTTTATCTGTATCTATTGTTTCTAAGATATAATTTCTAAAAATATCATCTGGAAAATTAACTTCGTTTATTTCTACATTTTCATCTTCAGCATGCACAGAATAAATTGGCAAATAACTCTGAAATACTGCTGAAAAAACAAACATTAAAGATATGAGAATACTAAATAATTTTTTCTTCATTTTATTTATCCTTCCTTTCCCTCTTTTATCTGTAAGATTTTTATTCAGAATATACATATCCCCCCCTTTTTGCGAACTATAAAGCAGACTTTTTTGTTCAAATGTTTTATAATAAAATTGTGCTTAAAAAAGTACTAAAAATGGTATATAACGTAAGATTTTTAAAGAAAATTAATAGAATCAAATAGTCTACATTTTCAAATTTAAATAATAAAACATTATACAATTTCCTGTACCCATCTTAAAAACGTACTTTGCGCAATTCCTAATGCTTTAGCCGCCTGTCGAGATGTAATTTGATTTTGAAGCCATTGATTTTTAATCTCTTTGAAATTTTGTGGAACATCTTTTCTAGGTCTACCAAAAATAACACCTCTACTTTTTGCAGCATGAATACCTTCCTTTTGTCTTTGCTTAATATTCTCACGCTCTATTTGTGCGACATATGCCAATATCTGCAATACCATATCCGCAATAAATGTCCCTGTTAAATCTTGATCTCCTTTCTTTCTTGTATCCAATAAAGGCATATCTAAAACAACAATATCGACTTGTTTCACTTTTGTGATGACTCTCCATTGATTTTGTATTTCATCATAATTTCTTCCTAGTCTATCAATAGATAAAACAATCAAAACATCTCCTTTCCTTAATTTCTTCACTAAACGATTATACTGTGGTCGATCAAAATTCTTTCCACTCACCTTATCTACATAAATATTTTTTCTTGGTATATCAAATTGTTTTAATGCCAGCCATTGTCTATCTTCGCATTGATCTTTTGATGATACTCTTATATACCCATAGTTCATTTTTTATTCCTCCTTTTCTTATGAGTCAAATAATAGTATACAAAAAAAGATAAGAATTCATTTTTGACATAATCATACAAACGATATATAGATTTTGACTTTCAAACAAAAAAAACTTTTAAGATTTTCATCCTAAAAGTTTGTTCGATTACCAGACATGATATCCGCCATCAATCATTATATCAATGCCCGTTGTATAAGTTGAAGCATCAGATAATAAATATAAGACCGCACCAATTAATTCCGTAGGTTTGCCTACACGATGTATAGGTGTATTGTTCATTGAGTTTTCAAACACTCTTGGATCATTTAATTTAATAAAGTTTTTCACATTGCTCATCCCTTTTTCTAGAAAACCTGGAGATACGCTATAACATAATAATAAAAACAATCTTATTCAAACATTGATACTAAGGAAATCATAACAGGAATAAGACAAAATAAAGTTGCATTTTCATGAAATAAAAGAGTCAACCATACACCAACAATAACACCTAATATAAAGAAACAGATGATAGCTATATAACAAAAACATTTTTGAATGGCCTGTTTATCATTTTGAAAAATACCACGATATAGATTTTCAACTCCACTTCTTAAATTTCCAGTACACATTGTTGAAGAAAAAGAACTTCCTAAAACCTTTTTAAAACATTCTGCCTGCATTGCACATAAAAAAGAAATCAATATATGGACAATACTATTGTATGGTCCAATAGGAATAAAACTGACTATAACCAAAATCATCATTTCAATCATTAAAATAATTTGTCGCCAATGCCATTTTTGATACATACATTGATATCGCAAAAACATGGTTATAAAGACACCTAAGAAAAATGCGAGAATAGGTATAAGATATTTAACCGTTTGAAAAGAGTCACCTTGAGCTATTGACATACCTAACTTGACGATATTTCCAGTTTGTGCATTTGCGAAAACATGATCTCTACAAACATAACTGTATGCATCTAAAAATCCTCCCACAATCGCTAATAAAGACGCTAATAAAAATGATTCAGACATCTGATAATTTTTTTCCATTTTCTTCACCTCCTTGTCACTATAATTCATCTCAAATAAAAAACATATCAATTTCCAAAAATAAAAAATACAAGCCTAAGACTTGTATCTTCTAAAATATTCTTGAGCAATAAGACTGGCAATAAACTGTAACTGATAAGGGTGACTGCCTTGATCTTGTAAAGATTGGAAAGTTAAAACTTCATCTACAAAATAAGGATATTCCTGTTGAGCACTTGTAATCATCCAAATTTTAGGAGCTTCTAATTTCTTTTGGAGAGCTCTTAAATTTTCATAATCAAAATAAGAACCGGTATAAGAAAAAACAATAATCAAATCATTTTCATCTGCACTTAAAATATGTTCCATCTGTTGAAAATAAGAAACATAAGAATCTACTTGTTTTCCTAACATTAATAAATCTGTCTGTAAATTCATAGCCGCTGTTTGTGCTTTTAATAAACCAAATATACCGACTTTTTGATAATGATATAAATCCTGACAAAGATGAATAAGTTGTTGTTGATGCAATGTTGATTGTACCATTTGAATACTTTCACAAACTTTTTGTCCATAATCATCTATTCGTTTTTGCATTGAAGAAGATTGTGACTGTTCTTCAAAATAAAAGTCAGGATCCGCTAATAATTCTTTAAGTTCAGCAAAATCTTTCAATCCAATTTCTTTACAAAAACGAGAAATGGAACTCATCGCAACATGACAATCCTGAGCCAATTCTCTAATACTGACATCTTGCATCTGGTCAATGTGTTCTAAAATATAAGTTGCTATTTGACTATTGGTTGAATCTTTCTTTTCTGTTGCGATAGTGCTTAAAAAAACAACAGGTAACTTTCCATAAATCATCCTTATCACTCTCTTTCTATGATTTCCCTCCAGCAAAATTATACATCAATCTTTCTTTCATTTCAGTAGTATCTTTTCCTAATGCTTCAATGATTTGAAAAGCAAATGGATATGGCGTTGCTGGTCCTTGACTTGTGATAATATTTTGGTCATAGACAACAACACGATCTACAAAAATACCTCCATGTAATTTTTCTTGATACCCTGTATATCCAGTCACCTTTTTTCCATTAATAACCTGCGCATCAGATAAAACAATTGTCCCTGAACACATCGTCGCAATCATTTTATTTTGTTGATTAAAATATTGTACCATCTGAATCACTTCATCATTTTTTCTTAAATTCTCTCCACCAGGTCTACCTCCTGGTAATACCAGAACATCATAATCTTTAATTTCATCATTAAAAACTTTATCAGCTTTGACTTTTATATGATGCATCCCATCAACAAATTCTTCTCCAAATCCAAATGTATGACATTCTATATTGGCTCTTCTCAATAAATCTACAATGGTTAATGTTTCTCCTTCTTCATAACCTTGTGCCATCAATACTGCAACACGTTTCATATTATTCATCCTCCTTGACATCAAATGCATTGAAATAAACCATACGTTTTTTGACAGCCAAAGCATCCCCACCTAACAACTCCACTAACTTATATGCAAATGCATATGCTGTAGCGGGACCACGACTTGTCACTAGATTTCCATCAATCACAACTTTATCCTCTAAATATGTTCCTTGATGAATTTTTTGATCATATCCCATATATGCTGTATATTTTTTATCTTTTAATAATCCAGCTTTTTCTAACACAATAGGCGCTGCACACATGGCACAGATATATTTTCCCTGATTGTTCATTTGATGCAAAATATCTATCACTTGATTGCAACTACGCATTGCATCTGCACCACCATAACCTCCTGGTAAAACAACCATATCATAGTCAATGATATCTTCATTTAAGACTTGATCACATTGAACTTCTATATCATGACCACCTTTCACAACTTTTTCAAAACCGACCATATCACAATGGATTTGAGCTCTACGTAAAATATCAACAATCGTTAATGTTTCTCCTTCTTCAAATCCTGGCGCAACGATAACTGCTGCTTTTTTCATATATATCAACTTCCTTTCTAACCATACAATAACCTTCTTTTCTTTTATATCCAATTGATTTCCTAAAGCTGGAAATAAAAAAAGGACAAAATAAATTTTGTCCATGGCGATTAATCATCTTTGATGATTATCGCTTTTTTGTATTGTATAATCATCTTAG